>CAIOYU010000500.1 GCA_903862565.1 uncultured Actinomycetes bacterium
GTCCCAGGGCAGGCCGGCATGCCGCGCCATATCCAGCAGCAGCGAGATGTTGCCGTTGGACAGCGTGCAAATGGGAAATCGGGCTTTGAGACGTCGCAGCCCCACCACGCTGTCCGGCCAGGGGGCCAGACGGTGCCAGACTCGGTTGAACTCGACCACCTCGGCCTCCGGTGGCGCCAGGCCTCGCTCGGCCAGCAGGGCGTCCAGTATTCGCCGGTGCAGGCCGTCGAGGTTGGTCCAGGGCAGGCGTCCTTCGTGCACATCCCGCATGGCCCTCGGGTAACGGGACCGCCAGGCATCGGCAAAGGCCGGTGGGTCGACCGGCCAGCCCAGCGAGGACAACTCGGCGGCCACGGACGACCGCCAGTCGACCACGGTGCCGAAGACGTCGAAGACAAGGGCGCGAACCTGCACCATCGCCTCCGAAGGCTGGCGAGGTGACGTCGTCGTCACTCGAAAAGGTCAGGCTGCTCGCGGGTGATACGGGCGAACAGCGGCTGAAAGCTGAACCAACCGGCCCAGTGGCTGCCCACCTGATCGCCGGTGAGCTTGGCCATCTCCGGGTCGATCAATATCGGCGTCCCGGCGGCTTCGGCCAGCAACTGGGCCTGACATGTGCGTTCCATGGTGATGAACCACCATGCCGCTTCCTCAACCGAGTGGCCGACGGTGAGCAGGCCGTGGTTGCGCAGGATCGCGGCCTTGTTGTCGGCGAGGGCGTGGGCGATGCGCTTGCCCTCCTCGATATCGAGCACAACGCCGGAGTAGTCGTCGAAGAGCGCATGGTCCTCGTAGAACGCGCAGGCGTCCTGGGTGATGGGGTCGAGCCGTCGGCCCAGCGTCGACCAGGTCTTGCCATACACCGAGTGGGCGTGGGCCGCGCCGATCACGTCGGGGCGGGCGGCGTGGACCTGGGAGTGGATGGCGAACGCGGCCCGGTTCAACCGCCCATCGCCTTCCACGACGGTGCCGTCGTGGCGCACCAGTAGCAGGTCGCTGACCCGGATATGTCCGAAGTGCATGCCGAACGGATTCACCCAGAAGTGGTCGGAAAATTCCGGATCACGGGCGGTGATGTGTCCGGCGACGCCCTCGTCGAAGCCGAAGCGGCTGAACAATCGGAAGGCCGCCGCGAGGTTCTGCTTGCGGTGCAGACGTTCCTGCTCGGTGGTGCGTTCCTGGGGACGCAACGGCGGGGTGTCATCGCCCGCGAGTGTCCGGGACTGCGGGGCTGCCGTACCGGTCATGCCCGTCAGGCTACTCGGGCCGGCCCACGACCGAAACCCGGTGCATCAGGCGGTGTTCGGTGAAATCGGGTATCACGCGGTGCATCGTCGAGCGGTTGTCCCAGATCACGAGATCACCTTGCCGCCAGGAATGGCGGCAGGTGAACTGCTCCTTGATCATGTGGCGGTATAGGAAACCGAGAATGAGGTCGCTCTCGTCGGGGGGAATGCCGACGAGGTGGGTCGTATACGTCGGGTTGACGAACAGACCCTTCCGGCCGGTCACCGGGTGCGCCCGGACCACCGGGTGCGCGGTGCGGCGCCCCGCCACGATCTCCTCGCCGTAACGCTCATAGGTGGCGAGGCCGAACCTCGCCTTCAACTCGGTCAAAGCCGCGAAGTCGTGTACCGCCGTCAGGCCCTCGAGGTAGCCCTTCATGTTGTTCGACAACGCGTCGTAGGCGCGGGTCGTACTCGACCACATCGTGTCGCCCCCGTATGAGGGCATCTCCTTGGCCCACGTGATGGTCCCCAACGGCGGGTGCGGCAGGAAGGTTTCGTCGGTGTGCCAAATGCTGGCCGTGCCGCCGTCGGCGGAATCGAGGACCGTCACCTGTTCGTAGCCGGATCCGAGGTTGGGGAAGAACGAGTGCACCTCGATCTCGCCCATGGCGCGGCCGAACGCCATGTGCTGTTGGGGCGTGAGGTCAGGAGCGCGCACGAGCAACACGCTGAACCGGCACAGGGCCGCATAGACCTCCGCCATGTCGGTGGGGTCAAGCGGCGCCACCAGGTCCAGGCCGAGGACTTCGGCCCCGAGGGCACCGGTCAGCCGACGGAATTCCATCGGGCGATCCTTACACTTTTTCCAGCTGGGGCAGCTGTCGATTTCGCGGGTCGCACGCCCTCTTAGCGCCTAACGTCCGTCGAGGGCGAGGTAATCGCGTTCGAGGTAGCCCGTGTAGATCTGGCGGGGCCGTCCGATCTTGTTGGGCTCGGTGTGCATTTCCCGCCAGTGCGCGATCCAGCCCGGCAGCCGGCCCAGGGCGAACAGCACCGTGAACATCCGGGTGGGGAAACCCATCGCGCGGTAGATGACGCCGGTGTAGAAGTCCACGTTGGGGTAGAGCCGACGCTCGACGAAGAAGTCGTCGGTCAGGGCCGCTTCTTCGAGTGCCTTGGCGATGTCGAGCAGTTCGTCGTCGCCGCCGAGCTTGGCCAGGATCTTGTCGGCCTGCTCTTTGACGATGCGCGCCCGCGGGTCGTAGTTCTTGTACACGCGGTGCCCGAAGCCCATCAGCTTCACGCCGTCCTCGCGGTTCTTGACCTTGCGGACGAACTCGCCGACATCTCCGCCGGAGACCCGGATCTTCTCCAGCATCTCCAGCACCGACTGGTTGGCGCCGCCGTGCAGCGGCCCCCACAGCGCGTTGATGCCGCCGGAGATGGAGGTGAACAGGTTGGCCTGCGACGAGCCCACCAGTCGCACCGTCGAGGTGGAGCAGTTCTGCTCGTGGTCGGCGTGCAGGATCAGCAGCATGTCCAGCGCATTGACGATCTCGGGGTCGACCTCGTAGGGCTCGGCCGGGAATCCGAACGTCATCCGCAGGAAGTTCTCCACCAGGGTCAGGGAGTTGTCCGGGTAGAGGAATGGCTGGCCGACCGACTTCTTGTACGCGTAAGCGGCGATGGTCGGAAGCTTGGCCAGCAGCCGGATCGTCGCCAACTCGACCTGCTTGTGGTCGAGCGGGTCCAGGGAATCCTGGTAGTAGGCGCTCAGAGCGTTCACCGCGCTGGAGACCACCGGCATCGGGTGGGCGTTGCGCGGGAAGCCGTCGAAGAACCGCTTCAGATCCTCGTGCAGCAGGGTGTGCCGCTGGATCTGAGTGGTGAACGCGGCCAACTGGTCGGCGGTCGGCAGCTCGCCGTAGATCAACAGGTAGCTGACTTCGAGGAAGGTCGACTTCTGCGCCAGTTGCTCGATCGGGTAACCCCGATAGCGCAGGATTCCGGCGTCGCCATCGATATAGGTGATCGCACTCTTGGTTGAGGCGGTGTTGACGAAGCCCTGGTCAAAGGTGGTGTAGCCCGTCTTGGCCAGCAGCGGGCCCAGCGCGAAGCCGTCTGATCCCTCAGTGGAGTGGACGATCTCCAGGTCGATCTCCCCGCCCGGGTAGCGGAGGGTGGCGGTGTCGTCGGTTTCGGCCACATCAGCCCCTTCTTGCGCGTTTAGACCGCAACGCTACTGTGCGTTCAAGGTGAAGGTAGTCGCTATCGCGCGGGCTCGGGACGCCAGGGTCGCCAGAGCGTGGCGAAAATCAGGAAGCCGGCTTCGATCCGGTCACTGATCGCCCCCGGCCCGCCGACGTCGGAGTCGGGCGTACCGAGCGCCGACGCCATCAGGACCGCCCAGGTATCGAACAGGATCCGGATCGCGGGATGGGTGACCGGTAGGCCCATCCGTCGCGCCATGGCGTCGATCACGGCGCGGGTCGGACCGTCGGGCCGGAACTCGAAGGCGGCCAGGCCCAGCGACGGTGAACTGTTGACGATGAGCAGCATGCCCCGGACCCGGTCGAGGGACACCGACGGCGACGAATCGCGCTCGGCCGCCCGGAACACCTCGATGTGGGCGCGGACCATCACTTCATGTTCGGTGATGTCGTGGGGTTGCCGGCCCACTGCTTCGGCGATGAGTTCGGCGGCGTCCTCGACCATCGCCCAGATCACGGCTTCTTTATTGGGGAAGTACCGGCTGAAGGTGCGCGGGGAGACCTCCGCGTGCGCCGCGATCTGCTCGACGGTGGTGCTGTCGAAACCCTGCTCGACGCACAGTCGCGCGGCAACGTCGACGATGGAGGCGCGGGTCCGTTGTTTCTTGAGTTCCCGTAGCCCGTGGGGCAAAGCCCCGGCGCGATCAGGCACCTCACCATCGTATTCCCCCATCGCCTCACCCGGGGACCGGCAGGGGGACCGCTTAGCCGCCGATCGGTCGGTAACGAAGGAAGGCGGGCACCGCCACGACCGCGAGCAGCACGCCGACGACGACGAGCCCTCCCCCTCCCGCCGCGGCGACCGTGGAGCCGACCGCCGCTGCGGCAGCGCCGTGCACAGCGTCGGCAAGTCTGGGACCGCCGGCGACCACGACGATGAACACGCCTTGCAGCCGGCCGCGCAGGTCGTCGGAGGCGGCCTCCTGCAGGATCGAGGTCCGGAACGCCGCCGACACCATGTCGGCGGCACCACCGACGGCCAGGAACGCCAGCGCCACCCACAGCAGTGGCCCGGCACGTCCGCCGGCCAGGCCGCCCGCTATGCCGAATCCGACGATCGCCAGGCCCCAGACCACGATGGACACCACCACCGCCAAGCCCTGGCGCCGGACCCTGGGAAACCACCCGGAGAACACCCCGCCGGCTACCGCTCCCACCGAGATGGCGGCGGCAAGCAAAGCCATTGTGGTGCCGCCGGCGATCGGTCCGCCAAAGCTTTCATGGGCCATCTGCGGGAACAGCGCCCGGGGCATCCCGAAGATCATCGCGATGAGGTCGACGACGAACGACATCAGCACCACCCGGTTGCCGGCCAGGTAGCGGAAGCCCTCGAGCACCGCACCCACTCCCCATCGTGACTGTCCCTGCGTAGCAGTCGATTCGGTGGACGGCATCGGCGACAGGCGCACCGTCACCCAGACCGCGGCCAGGCAGGTCACCGCGTCGATCAGGTACAGCGTCGACAGATCCACCCAGCGCAGCAGGATTCCGGCCAGCAGTGGGCCCGCGATGGCGCCGACCTGCTGCACGGTCATCATCAGCGAGTTCGCGGCCGGCAGTTGCTCGATCGGCAGCATGCGCGGGATCGCCGCCCCGCGGGTCGGCCAGTTGACGGCGAAGAACGCCTGCTGGAACGCCAGCAGCACCAGGACCACCCACACCTGGTTCGTTCCAAGGTTGAAGTCCAGCGCCGACTGCGCCCACAGCAGCACCGAGGCGGCAGCCAGCCCCACCGACGTGATGATCAGCAGCAGCCGCCGGTCGAAGGCATCGGCCCACGCACCGCCCAGCAGCCCGAACACGATCAGCGGCACCAGCGCGAAAAGCCCGGCCAGGCCGACGTAGGCGGAGTTGCGGGTCAGGACGTACAACTGCACGGGCACCGCGAAGACGGTGAGGTTGGCGCCGATCACCGTGACGATGCCGGCGAGCCAGAGTCGGCGGAAGTCCGGCGTGCGCAGCGGGGTCAGATCGGCGAACAGCCGACGTTTGGACCCATTGGCGAACGGCCCCACGCTCAGGGTTGCAAACGCTCGACGCGTTCCACCCCACCCGTTCGAACCACGCGAATCCTGTTGTGGATCCGGTTCTCCCGGCCCTGCCAGAACTCCACGACCTCCGGCGCCATCCGGTAGCCGCCCCAGTGCGGCGGCACCGGAATCTCGTCGTGGCCGGCGAAGCGTTCGGTGACGTCAACCAGTTGCGCCTGCAGTTCGGCGCGCGATCCGATCGGGCGGGACTGTTCCGAGGCCCACGCGCCCAGTTGCGACCCGCGCGGGCGTCGCGCCCAGTACTGCGCGGTCTCCTCCGGGGTGACCTTGGTGACCGTGCCGCGGACGTGCACCTGCCGGCCCAGCGCGTACCACGGGAACGTCACCGACGCGGACGGCGTTGCGGCCAGATCGAGGCCCTTGGCGGAGTCGTAGTTGGTGTAAAAAGTGACCCCGTCCGCATCGACGCTCTTGCACAGCACGGTCCGCGTGACGGGGTGGCCATCATGGATGGTGGCCAGCACCATCGCGTTCGGTTCGGCGACGCCCGCCTCTTCGGCTTCGTCAATCCAGTTGTGCAGCAACGCAAGCCAGCCGTCGGCGAGCCAGTCGGCATCCAGGTCGCCGCTGCCGTCCTTTTCCACCGAGCCGTATTCCACGCGCATGCCCGCCAGGCGGTGCCCGCGAGCAGGACGATCGTCGTCAACCACGGGCTTACCGTACGCCGGTTGCCACGGCCCGGTCCGCGAGGTGGGACAATCCGGCCATGACAGTGCTGCCGGAAGGTTTCGTCCCGGGTCTCGAAGGCGTCGTCGCCTTCACCACCGAAATCGCCGAGCCGGACCGCGACGGCGGGGCCCTGCGCTATCGCGGCGTCGACATCGAGGACCTCGTCGGGCACCGGGTGACCTTCGGAGATGTGTGGGCACTGCTGGTCGACGGAAGGTTCGGCGACGGACTGCAACCCGCCGGACCGTTCCTCCTGCCGATCCAGACCGGCGACGTCCGGGTCGACGTGCAGGCCGGGCTGGCCATGATGGCCCCCATCTGGGGCTTTCAGCCACTGCTGGACATCGACGACGAGACCGCCCGCGAGCAATTGGCGCGTGCCTCGGTGATGGCGCTGTCCTACGTGGCTCAGTCCGGCCGCGGCATGGACAAGCCGACGGTCCCGCAGCGCGTCATCGACGAATGTTCCACCATCACCGAGCGTTTCATGACGCGCTGGCACGGCGAGCCCGACCCTCGGCAGGTCGAGGCCATCGATGCCTACTGGGTGTCGGCCGCCGAGCACGGCATGAATGCCTCGACGTTCACCGCACGAGTGATCGCCTCTACCGGGGCGGACGTCGCCGCGGCGCTGTCGGGTGCCGTCGGCGCGATGAGCGGTCCTCTGCACGGCGGCGCACCTGCGCGGGTGATCCCGATGATCGCCGAGACCGAAGCCAGTGGCGACGCTCGCACGGTTGTCTGCGGGATCCTCGACCGCAAGGAGAGGCTGATGGGCTTCGGCCACCGGGTGTACCGGGCCGAGGATCCGCGGGCGAGGGTGTTGCGCGCCACCGCGCAGCGACTGGACGTCCCGCGCTACGAGGTGGCCGCGGCACTCGAACAGGCCGCGCTGGCCGAATTGCGCGAGCGACGGCCGGACCGCGCCATCGAAACCAACGTGGAGTTCTGGGCCGCGGTGATCCTCGACTTCGCCGGGGTGCCGCCGCAGATGATGCCGGCGATGTTCACCTGCGGACGCAC
>CAIOYU010000501.1 GCA_903862565.1 uncultured Actinomycetes bacterium
CCCGCGTCACGCCTGAAGGTCTAGCGTCACATCCGTCACATCGACCGATCGCCACCGTCGGGAGGCCCTTGCAGTGAGCACCCCATCCGCCAGCCCCGTGGACCTCGCTGAGGAGTTCATGGAGCGTCGCACTCCCCTCCAGCGCGTTCAGGGGGTGCTGCACAAGTACCCCTACCTGAGCCCGCTCATCGTCCTTGTCCTGTGCGTCATCGTCTTCACCGCTCTGAACGACCGCTTCCTGCTGCCGCAGAACCTGTCGTTCGTCACGCAGCAGGCCGTCGTCGTCGGCACGTTGGCCATCGCCCAGACCCTCGTGATCCTGACCGCAGGCATCGACCTGAGCATCGGTGCCGCGATGACCCTCGCGCAGATGGTGATGGCGAACCTCGCGGTCTATGCGACTGCCTCCAACGTGCTGCCCATCGCCGGGCAGAACCCGTACCTCGCGATCGGTGCCGGAATACTCGTCGGCGTCTTGACGGGTGTCCTCAACGGCTTCCTGATAGTCCGGCTCAATCTGCCTCCCTTCATCGTCACCCTCGGCACCCTGTCGATCTTCACCGCGTTGACGCTCATCGTGTTCAAGGCGCGGACGATCCAGAACAAGGAGATGCCCGACGCCCTGAAGTGGCTCGGCGAGACCTTCGGGATCGGCGAGTTCAAGCTCCTCTACGGCGTCGTTCTGATGCTGATCATGTACGTCGTGTTCGGCTACATCCTCAAGAACACCGCCTGGGGACTCCACGTGTACGCCGTCGGTGACGACCCCAACGCAGCCGAGCTCTCCGGTATCTCCACCAAGCGAGTGATCTTCAGCGTCTACGTCGTCTCGGGCCTCATCATCGGCATCGCGGCCTGGCTGACGATCGGCCGCGTCGGCTCCGCCAGTCCCAACCCCGACCCGCTGCTGAACCTCGATACCATCACCGCGGTCGTGATCGGCGGAACATCACTGTTCGGCGGTCGCGGCACGCTCCTCGGCACCCTGATCGGTGCGTTCATCATCACAGCGGTCCAGAACGGACTCTCCCTGGCCGGCCTCGACCAGGCCTACCGCGTCCTCGCGGTCGGCATCCTCGTCATCATCGCCGTCGCCATCGACCAGTGGATCAGGAAGGTGAAGGCATGACCGCCACCACGACTGTCACCCCCGTAGTCCAGGGGGTCAACCTCGTCAAGACGTTCGGTCGCGTCGTCGCACTCGACGGCAGCAACCTCGAGCTGTACCCCGGCGAGGTCCTCGCCGTGGTCGGCGACAACGGCGCCGGCAAGTCCACCCTGATCAAGTGCTTCTCCGGCGCGCACATCCCGGATGCCGGCGAGATGTTCGTCAACGGTGAGCAGGTGGAGTTCCGCAGCACCAACGCGGCGCGGCGCCACGGCGTCGAGACGGTGTTCCAGACGCTCGCCGTCTCCCCTGCGCTGGACATCGCCAGCAACCTCTACCTGGGCCGTGAGGTGCGCAAGTCGGGCGTTCTGGGCAGCGTGTTCCGGACGCTCGACAAGAAGCGCATGCGCTCAGAGTCCTCTGCTCACCTGAAGAACCTCGGTATCAGCACCCTGCAGAACATCACGCAGGCGGTCGAGACGCTCTCCGGCGGTCAGCGGCAGGCGGTAGCCGTGGCGCGGGCGGCGGCATTCGGCAGTCAGGTCATCATCCTCGACGAGCCCACCGCTGCACTCGGCGTCAACGAGTCCGCGCGCGTGCTCAAGATGATCCAGGACCTGCGCGACCGGGGTCTGGCCGTCATCCTCATCTCGCACAACATGCCGCAGGTGTTCGAGGTGGCCGACCGGATCCACGTGGC
>CAIOYU010000502.1 GCA_903862565.1 uncultured Actinomycetes bacterium
GCCTACAAGGTCGCGGACGACCATCACGCGGAAACGATGCCAAAGCCCAGCGCGCCGAATGGGACCGACCCCTGGGGTCGGTCTAGAACCCTGGGGTCGGTCTAGAAGATCCGCACCCAGTCGACGAGCATGTCGGCCGGGTAGACGCCTGGACGCGGGTCACGCCCGCCAGAACCGCCGACGGCCAGGTTGAACACCGGCCGCAGTTGGTAACCGGGGTCGTTGAACGGCCAATCGTCGATGGAGCCCGCCGGTACCTCGAAGTAGGGCTCCATGCCGGGCTGGTAGTCCATCCAGAAGTACATTCCGGCGTCGGTCCAGGTGACCCGCCAGTTGTGCCACGCCGAATCCACCGGGAACGGGCAGGTGGCGAATGACGTCCCGTCCAGGCGGGCGTGCACCGTGGTGCCCGACGGCCACTCCATGTTGCCGTACCACTCGGCCAGGTCGACCTCGCCACCGCGCGGTTTCGAGTCGTTGAGCAGCCACCAGGCCGGCCAGCATCCGGGCGTCAGGCAGTTGAACTTCACCCGCGCCTCGAAGGTGTGGTTGATGCCCGCACTGAAGTTGCCGACGACCTTGCCGCTGACGTAGCTCCCATCGGCCTGGCGGGTGGCACGGATCACCAGGTTGGAGTTGCCGTCCAGGAAGACATGCTCGCGGTCATCGCGGTACTGGCCCATGTTCTCGGGCCGGTCCCAGAACACCGGATTCTTGATGAGCTCACGGCGCTGGGCGATGCTCCACAGTGCCGGGTTGGGCGGCGCACCCGCCGGCCCGTCGAACTCGTCACCGAGGAACTCGGGGGCTGCCGCGGCTGCGGGATCGGGCGCGCCGAAGGGCGCGGCAGGAGGCGGCGCAGGGGGCTCCGGACCAGGATTGGCGGAGGCCTCGGGCGTGGGTACTGCGACGGCGGCCACACCAAGGCCAGCCGCCACCATGAGAGTGCGACGATCCAACTCGGGCATGGCTAAATACCTTAAGGGCACTTTGCCCTCTTGTGTAATTCCGGGGTGTCGCACCCGGCGGCCATAGGTACGAAATCAGCAATGGCCTGCGAGGAAAGCGGCAGTTAGCATCATTTGACTACGCAGGGTTGGGGCGCAACGAGAGTGGGGGCCATGCGGGATTCACACCTGAACGCGATGCGATCGGCGGTTCGATCGGCACTGGTGACCTTGGTCGCCGCCGCGACGATCCTGACCTTCGGAGTGTCGGCCACCGTCAACTCCGGCATCCGGTTACTGGCGAACACGCTGCTGGTGATGGGCGGAAACACCAACCCGGCCGGGTTGACCCCGAAGATGCAGCAGCAACTCGGCGGCGACCCGTGGTATCCGGATCCCAACACCGACAAGCTCAAACCGGTGGGAGTGTTCGGGCAGGGCTATATCGACGCTCAGAACAACCCCGGCTCGCCGTATTTTGGCTGGGACTTCAACCTGGTCGACTGGCCGGCGCAGATCGGCCTCAAGATCAAGGGCGAGTGGACCTACGAGGAGTCCCAGCAGCAGGGCGTGCACAACATCGACTGGGCGATCCGCGATGTACTGCCGACACTGGCCCCGGGGGAGACGGCATTGGCCTTCGGCTACTCCTCCAGCGCCAACGTCATGGTCCGGGAGATGCGCGCCCTGCAGAACCAGCCCGGTGGCGCACCGGCCACCGGCCAACTCGACTTCTTCCTGATGGGCAATCCGAACCGGCCCAACGGCGGCATCATGGCGAGGTTTCCCGGCGTGTACGTCCCTCTGCTCGACGTCCGCGTCGACGGTTCGACGCCCGTGGACACCCCGTACCCGACCACCGACATCTCGTGGGAGTACGACGCCGCCTCCGACTTCCCGAACTACCCGATCAATCTCCTCGCGGTGCTGAACTCCCTGGTGAGCGGGTCATACCTGCACGGCAACTACTACCCGGCCAAAGTGGTCACCGGCCCCCGGGCGCTACCGGACACGACCGTCGGCAACATCACCTACATCACGCTCACACCGCCGCACCTGCCGCTGCTCATGCCGCTGTACTACTGGGGATTCCCGAAGCCCTTGCTGGACCTGGTTGAACCGGCGCTGACGGTGATGGTCGACTGGGGATATAACCGCTCCATCAGCCCGGGAACCCCCGCGACGGCGCGACTGATTCCGCGGGTCAACCCGATCACCGCCACGGTCGATCTGGTCGCGGCCATCGGCAAGGGTGTGCGCGACTTCTGTGATGACCTGAAACCGGCCGGACGGGCCTCACAGGCTCCGGCGGCGCCGGCGGCCACTTCGATCAAGGCACCGGCCGTAGCGGTGTCGCGAGCCAATCGTCAGGTGGCCCCAGCCAGGGCTTCAGCGGCGACCCGACATCCGGCTCAGATGCGTCCGCGCGCTATGGGGGCAGCCAGGACGGCTAAACCGGCCGCCTCAGTCACGAGGCCGGCCACGAGCCGAAGCTAGTTGACCGGGAAGCACACCGCGACGAACGGAATCGGCGGGCAGATCGAGATCGGCGGCAGCGGCGGCGGAGGTGCCGGGGCGTTCCACTCGACCGGATTCGCCGGGGCAGGGGCCGGATTCGCCGGGGCAGGGCCGACGACGCACATATCCGATTGCGGGTCGTACACCGTGCCGGGACCACATTCGGCTGCGCTGCTCACGGCTGGGGCGACGGCGCTGGCACCTGCCATAGCCACCAGCGCTGCCGTGAGGACGCCGAGCCGCTTCACCCGGGCTGCTCGGAATCGGGTTCCGGTGCACCTTTCTCGGTGTTGGCGTCGAGCACGCTGACGTCAATGCCGTAGGGCAGGAACCGAACACTGCGGTTGGGGTCGGTGTTGAGCTTGTTGCCGCGCAGCGCGTCGAGCTCGGTCTTGTAGACCTGCTCCACATGCGCCCTGCCGTCGGCGTCGGCGATGTAGATCGCCCACACCCCGTCGCCGGCCTCACCGGTGGTCTCGGGCTGGGGCCGCTGCCGCGTGGTGGGCCCCTGCGCCGCCGGCCTCACGAACTGATCGAAGAGCATGCCGAAGCCGGCGCTCTGGGGCGAGGCGTTGAAGAACCGCCCGACCTTGTCGAAGGCGTCTTTGAGACCTTCACCGGTCTCGCGGACGACGCGATCGAATTCTTCGGGGTCGATGCCGAACGGCCCGTTGTTGTCCATGCCACCAGTGTGCGCTCAAGTTTGCTGATCCGTCGACGTCTGTGCCTACGCCTCGAGCGAAACGGTCGGAGAAGCGGGCGGAATGAGAAAAGGCCCGCCACCGCGTTGCCGGTGGCGGGCCTTGCGCTGCTGGAGATCAGTAGCAGCGCAGGTCGTTGTTGTCGTTGTACCAACAGCCCGGGTTCGCCGGATCGAAGCGCGCACCGGGACCGGGCAGGTTCACCTCGCACCGGCCGTCGGCCTCATGGAAGCCGAAGCCACACCCGTCAGCGGCGCTCGCCGCCGGCGCCGC
>CAIOYU010000503.1 GCA_903862565.1 uncultured Actinomycetes bacterium
CGCGGTACGCAATCGCAGTGCCGTCGCCGGCGCCCTCCCCACGGCCATCTCACCTTCCGTCTCAACGGCCATCCCGACCCCCGGCTCACCTGACACCGCGACCGCCCCGGTCACCGTGTCGATCCCCGTCGCCGCCCCGGCGAACACGTCCGTCCCCTCCGTCATCGCATCGGTGTCGACGATCGTGGCGGCGGCACCCGCGGCCGCAGTGACGATTCCGGCCGCCCGGGCCTCCGCGCCGGCCCCTGCCGCAGCCGTCGCCGCCCTTCCCCAGGCCGCGGCCACCAGCCAGTCCGTGTCCGCCACGCCCGGCGGTCTGCTGTCCAGGCTGTGGAGCCGACTGGCCGCGCTGGGCGTCGGCGCCGCACCCGGCACCCCCACCGAGTCGCCGGCGCTGTGGGCGCTGATGGCCTGGGCCCGCCGGGGCCAGACCGGCACCGCCCAGCCCGCGGCCGCGGCGGCCGCCGTCAAGACCAGCCTGACCTCAACACCGCTGGGATGGGTGACCGGTCAGCGCAACAACGCCATTCCCGGTGCGGGTTGGACGCAGACCAACAACACCAAATGGGCCAACGTCTACGGCACCGACCTGGGCATCATGTGGTTCAACGGTGAGAACGGGTTGACCCAGCTGGCTTTCGGCGACACCTTCAGCGGCGCCAACATGAACGGTGACTGGCGGTCCAACGTGCTGCTGCTGAGCAGCGACACCAACCTGACCGACGGCCTGTCGCTGATCAACACCGGACCCGCCTACCAGTTCATTCCGGCTGCACGTAACCAGGTGTTCTTCATCGGCTCCGAGGTCACCAACATCCCGACCTCGGCGCTGTACGCCAACGCCAACAACTACGTCAACTACATGTCGGTGAAGTCGTGGGACACCCCCGGCCGCTGGACCACCAACTACTCGGCGGTCTCGCAGTACGACCCCGCCAGCGACAAGTGGGTGCTGCAGAAGTCGACCATCCGGGCAGCCGGATGGTTCCGGGCGCAAAAGGCCTACGACGCCGGCGACCAGAACTTCCAGCAAATGGCCTACGTGCTGCAGCCCGAGAGCCAGGTGGCTCCGGGCGGCACTCGCTACGTCTACGCCTTCGGCACCCCGTCCGGCCGGGCCGGATCGGCGTACCTGTCCCGGGTGCCGGAGAGCGCCGTCACCGACCTCAAGCAGTACGAGTACTGGGACGGCAGCAAGTGGGTGCGAAACCAGGCCAAAGCCGCGCCCGTGATCGGGGACTCGACGCGGTCGAAGGGGATCTTCGGCCCGATCATCGACCTGGCGAACAACCCGAAGTTCTTCGGCGGCTATCTCGCCGGGTTCACCGGAGCCAAGACCGGCGGCAACGTCAGCGAGATGAGCGTGCAGTACAACGACTACCTCGGTAAGTACGTCGCGCTGTACGGCAACGGCGCCAACAACGTCATCCTGCGCACCGCCGACGACCCAACCGGCCCGTGGTCGGACCCGGTCACCATCGCGACCTCGCTCCAATATCCGGGTCTGTACGCGCCGATGATCCACCCGCTGTCGGGGACCGGCCAACTGACCGACGGCACCGGCAAGCCCGATGACAGCCACCTGTACTGGAACATGTCCATCTGGAGCAACTACAACGTGGTGCTCATGCAGACCGACCTCGCGCCGCTCAAGACCACCGTGGTCTAGCCGTGGTCTAGAGTCCTCGCTTGACTCTCGGGTTAACTTTCGTTTCGAGGACTGGAGTGGGCCAATGAACGTCCGTGCAGACCGTGTCGGCGCGTTCGCCGTGGCACTGGGGATCGGAGCGGCGCTGGCATCGGCAGCCCCGGCGTTTGCCGACACCACCGACTCCACGGGTTCGGCCGGCCCGGCCGCCGAGGCCGCCTCGCCGCGCGCCGGCAAGCACACCGGCCGCACGGCCGAACCACGGCCGCAGGCACCGGCCGCGAATCCCGCGGCGCGGGTCGCGGCACCCGCCGCCGCGACCGCAAAAACTGTTGCCGCCCATAATGATTCCCGCCCGTCCGCACCGCGCGCGGCGGCTCCCGTCGTCGCCGGCGCCACCGCGGCCGCACAGGCATCGCCCAGCTTGAAGATCCGCCCGTCCGGCCAGGGCCCGCGCATGTTGCGCTCTGGGCAGACCGGGGCCGCGGAACTCAGCGGCATCGCCTACGGGGGCGGCACCACCTACTACGCCGTCGGCGACAACGGCGCCACCTCCATCTGGCAGCTCGCCGCGCCGCTGAATATCCGCACCGGCCGAGTGAAGTCCGCAACGGTCAGCGCCGGGATCAGTGCCCCGGCGCTGGGCCGAGATTCCGAAGGCATCACGCTGGGCCCGGACACCACCAAGGCCTGGGTATCCGACGAAATCGCCTCCACCATAACGCAATTCAGTCTGCTCACCGGACTGATGCTCAGTTCGGTCGGTGTTCCGTCGATCTACCGGCCCGCCAACGTCCAGGGCAACTTCGGCCTGGAATCGCTGTCCTACGGCGCCGGCAAGCTGTGGACCGCCAACGAGGAGGCCCTCAAGACCGACGGCGCGCTGTCCACCACCGCGGCGGGAAGCTGGGTCCGGATCCAGCGGTTCGGCGGGACTGACCCGAGCCCCGAAGTGCAGTACGCCTACCGCACCGACCCCATCGCGGCGATGTCCCCCCTCACCGAGGCCGAGCGCAGCGGGGTGGTCGACATGCTCGCGCTGCCCGACGGCCAGGTGCTGACGCTGGAACGCGAACTCGGCGGATTCCTGCCGACCTTCCGCAACCGGATCTACCTGTTGGACTTCACCGGGGCCACCGACGTCACCGCCGTGCCAAGCCTCGCCGACGGCGGATTCACCCCGGTCACCAAGACCCGTCTGTGGCAGGGCCGCTTCAACTTCGCCAACTTCGAGGGCATCACGCTGGGACCGCAACTCAAGGACGGCTCCTACTCCGTGCTGCTGGTCTCCGATGACGGCCAGGGCCAGATGGGTCAGCGCCAGACCCTCCTGAGCCTAAAGCTGAAGGGCATGTCGGCCCCGCCGGTCGAGGCGACGACAACGGTGTGAGGACGAAAGGGTCCTGCCGCCCGGCGTTTCCGGTTCTCGCGGCCGTCGCCGCGCTGATGGGAGGCGCCACGGGGAGTGCGCTGCCGGCGGTGGCGGACCCCGCCGGCGACACCCAGGCCAAGCTCGACACGTTGTCCATCAAGGGGCGAGCGCCCAAGACCGGTTACAGCCGGGGCCAGTTCGGCGACGCGTGGGATGATGACGTCTCAGTCCCCTACGGCCACAACGGGTGTGACACCCGCAACGACATTCTGCGGCTGCAACTCATCGACGTGGTGATCAAGCCCGGCACCAACGACTGCGTCGTGCTGAGCGGCGTCCTCCACGATCCCTACACCGGGTCCACGGTGGAATTCCATCGCGGACCGGATAGCTCGGATCAGGTTCAGATCGATCACGTCGTCGCCCTCTCCGATGCCTGGCAGACCGGTGCCGCGGAGTTGGATGAGGACACCCGCCGCAACTTCGCCAACGATCCGGTGAACCTGCAGGCCACGATCGGCTCGGTCAACCACCAGAAGGGCGACAGCGACGCTGCCAGTTGGCTGCCGGCGAACAAGGCATACCGCTGCGCCTACGTAACGCGCATCGTCGACATCAAAGCGGCATACCGACTGTGGGTGACACCGGCCGAGCACGACGCGATCGCAGCGGTGCTCTCGTCGGACTGCGGCTGAGGACCGGCGTCCGCTCAGCCCCACCAGAACGCAGTGGCGATCGCGATGTAGAGGGCGATCAGCACGCAACCTTCGAACCAGTTCGACTCGCCGTCGAAGGTCACCAGTACCGCCACCAACGACGACATCATCATCGCGGCCAGCAGCAGCGGAGAGAACACCAGGTTGAACTCGGGCTGGCCGAGCAGGCCCGCCGACAGGCAGACGATCGGGGCGATGGTGAGCGCGATCTGTACCGGCGACTGCAGGACAACCTGGACGGCGTAGTCCATCTGGTTCTTGGCGGCCAGTTGGATGCCGACGAAGTTCTCCACCGCGTTTCCTGCGATGGCCACGATCACCAGACCGGCGAACACCTCGTTGATGCCCGCGGCTTCCATGGCCGGCTCGAGGGCGGCCACGAACCACTCCGAGACGAACGCCGCACCGAGACCGGCGATGGCCAGCATGCCGATCGCCATGGCCATGGGCCACTGGCCGTGTGCGGTGGCCACGCTGGCTGCCTTGGCCGAATCCGGGCTGGCCGCGATGGGAGAGGCGCCCTGCGCGTGCCCGGGGTGCTCGGTGTTCCCGGACTTCTTCTTGCCCAGCGTGGCCGGCAGCGACAGCAGGAAGAGGGCGAGCATGACGACCGAGACGACGACGGAGACGATCCGTTCGTGGGACTCCGCGGGTGTGTGCATGGCCGAGGTGAGCGAGGGAACCGCGAGGATGAACACCGCGAGGGTGAACATCAGCCCGAGGGTTCGCCCGGCGTCGGCGGCGAAGCGCTGCCGGCCGTGCTTGAGACCGCCGACCACAAAGGCCAGACCGAGCACCAGCAGGACGTTGGCCAGGATCGACCCGACGATGGTGGCTTTCACCACCCCGAACAGCCCGGCTTTGAGGGCGAAGAGGATGACGAACAACTCGGGCAGGTTGCCCAGAGCCGTCTGCAGGATTCCTGTGGCGGCCGGACCGAGCCGATCGCCCAGGGCTTCCACCGACCGGCCCACCAGCGACGCCAGCGTGGCCAGAGCCAGCGCGGAGACGACGAAGGCCAGCACCGCGTTTGCATGCGAATAATGCAACGCACCGGCGGCCACCGCAGCAATCGCCGTGACGGTGAACATGATGCGGTCGCGCTTACTGAGCAGCGGCAACTTGGCGGTGTCGGTCGTCATCACAGGCGCGAGTGTGCCAGAACCCGCGGAGGCATTGGGGCGGTTCGGCCAGGCATACAGTGGCGCAATGCAGGTCGATGCGATGACGACTCCGCAGAAACTGACCCGGGTAGGTGGCCTCGCGCGGGCGGTCCAGACCGCGGGTTTCTCCGGCCTGCTGTTCACCGAGATGGCCCGGACCGCCTACCTCGGTGTAGCGGTCGCCTCCCAGGCAGCACCCGGACTAGAACTGTCCACCGGTGTGGCGGTGGCGTTTCCGCGCAGCCCGTTCGTCACCGCGGCCACCGCCTGGGAACTCCAGGAGGGCACCGGCGGGAAGTTCCGGCTCGGCCTGGGCACCCAGGTCCGCACCCACGTTGTTCGCCGCTACGGCGTGGACTTCGAGCGCCCCGGCCCGCGCCTGCGCGATTACGTGCTGGCCGTGAAGGCCTGCTTCTCGGCGTTCCGGACCGGAACGCTGGACCATCACGGCGAGTTCTACGACCTGGACTTCATCACCCCGCAATGGAACGCCGGTCCGATCTCTGCGCCCGATCCCAAAGTCGACATCGCCGCGGTCAACCCGTGGATGCTGCGGATGGCCGGGGAAGTCGCCGACGGCGTTCACGTCCACCCGATCGGCGAACCCGGCTACCTGCGGCGCCGCGTCCTGCCGGGCATCGCCGAAGGCGCGGCGAAGGCGGGGCGTTCACCGTCCGACGTCGACGTCATCGTCCCGGTCCTGACGATCGTCGGGGACAGCGACGAAGAGCGCTCCGCCGAAAGGGAATTCGTCAGAGCGAGCATGAGCTTCTACGGCAGCACACCCAACTACGCGTTCATCTGGGACGAAGCCGGATTCGACGGAACCACCGAACGGATCCGGGAGAAGCAGAAGGCCGGGGACTTCGCCGGTATGGCGGCACAGATCACCGACGAGCACATAGCCGTATTCGCCACCGAGTCGACCTGGGATGGCCTGGCCGACGCCCTTGCCACGAAGTACGGCGACATCGCCACCCGGATCGTGCTCTACAACGCGCTGATCAATCCGGAACGGGTTGAACGATATGGCGAGGTGGCACGACGCCTGCAGTGTTAATGTCCCGCTCATGTCTGGTTTAGCTGGGCTTCTGAGCGAGGACTGCGTCGCACTCGACGTCGACGCCGCGACGTGGCAGGAGGCCATTTTGGCCGCCGGCGGCCTGCTGGAACGGGCCGGCATCGCCGGGCCGGCCTACACCGGGTCGATGATCGACAACGTCGACACCAACGGCCCCTACATCGTGGTGGCGCCGGGGTTCGCCTTCGCCCATGCCCGTCCGTCGGCCGCGGTGCACCGGACCGGGATGTCGTGGATCCGACTGGCCAACCCGGTTGCGTTCGGCCACAAGACCAATGACCCGGTGAACCTGGTGGTGGCCCTGGCCGCCGCCGACGACGGCGCACACGCCACGTCGATGGCCGAACTGGCGAAGATCATCGGCAACGCCGACAAGCGCGCCGCGCTCAACGCGGCCGCGACACCCGCCGAGGTGCTCGCCATCCTGGGAATGGGGGCCGGCGTCGCCGCCGCGCCGGTGACCGCTGCGCCGTCGCGGACGACGAACCTGATCCTCACGGTGTGCGGAAACGGGTTGGGCACCAGCCTGTTTCTGAAGAACACCCTCGAGCAGGTGCTGGGTACCTGGGGATGGGCGCCGTTCATCACAGTCGAGGCGACCGACACCATCTCGGCCAAAGGTCGCGCCAAGGAGGCCGACCTGATCATGACTTCCGGCGAGATCGCCAAGACCCTCGGCGATGTCGGTGTTCCGGTCAAGGTCATCGGGAATTTCACCTCCACCCGCGAGATCGACGCAGCCCTGCGCGACTCCTACGACATCTGACTTACGGGGACAGGGGATACAGCATGAACGTGCTTGTCGGCATCGCTCAGTTCATCGTCAACGAAATCCTGTCCAGCCCTGCCTATCTCATCGGCATCATCACCGCCGTCGGCCTGATCGCCTTGCGCAAGACGACGGGTCAGGTGATCGGCGGCGCGCTGAAGGCCACGCTGGGCTTTCTGCTGATCGGCGCCGGCGCCACCCTGGTCGTCGCATCGCTGAAGCCACTGGGCGTGATGATCCAGGGTGCGGCGGGAACCAAGGGGGTGGTGCCCACCAACGAGGCCATCGTCGGCATCGCGCAGAAGCAGTTCGGCGCCCAGGTCGCCTGGTTGATGATTCTGGGCTTCGCGATCAGCCTGCTGCTGGCCCGGTTCACGCCGTTGCACTATGTGTTCCTCACCGGCCACCACACCCTGTTCATGGCCACCCTGCTGACCATCGTGCTGGCCAGCGCCGGACTGCCGGCGGCCACCGTCGTCGTCCTCGGCGGGTTCCTCCTCGGCGCCGTCATGGTCTCGCTCCCGGCCATCTCCCAGCCGTGGACCAAACGGATCACCGGCGACGACAGCATCGCCACCGGACACTTCGGCACGCTGGGCTACATCGCCGCCGGCGTCGCGGGCCGCTTCGCCGGCGGTACCAAGAGCAGATCCACCGAGGACCTCAAACTTCCCGAATCCCTGCGCTTCCTGCGCGACTCCATGGTGGCCACGGCACTGTCGATGGTGATGATGTACCTGACGGTTTCGCTGATCTATCTGGCCAAGGTCGGCAGCGGCACCGCGCTCGCGGCCTACGCCGACGACTCCGGCGCCGGGGCGGCCACCAGCGTGGGCAACTTCCTGATGAAGGGGGTCACCGAGGGTCTGAGTTTCGGTGTGGCCGTCGCGGTGATCCTCTTCGGTGTGCGCACCATCCTCGGTGAACTGGTGCCGGCCTTCCAGGGCATCGCCGAGCGCATGGTGCCCGGCGCGATTCCGGCACTGGACGCACCGATCGTCTTCCCCTACGCGCAGAACGCCGTGCTGATCGGGTTCGTCTCCAGCTTCGTCGGCGGGCTTACCGGGCTTGCCGTGCTGTCGCTGTGGTTGGGCCCGGCGTTCGGCTGGATTCTGGTGCTGCCCGGCCTGGTTCCGCACTTCTTCACCGGCGGCGCGGCCGGCGTGTACGGCAACGCCACCGGCGGGCGGCGGGGCGCGGTGGCCGGCGGGTTCGTCAACGGTCTGATCATCACCTTCCTGCCGGCCCTGCTGGTCCGCGTTCTGGGTTCGTTCGGCGAGGAGAACACCACCTTCGGGGACGCCGACTTCGGTTGGTACGGAATCCTTCTCGGCAACGCCGCCAAGCTGGGATCATTCTGGGGCGTGGTCGCGATGGCGCTGATCGGCGTCGCGTTGCTGGGGCTGGCGATCGCGGTGCAGCGCAAACTTGTCGACACCAATTGGGATCCGGCTCCTGGGCGGCCCTGGCCGACAGCAGGCGAGACCGCAGGTCCCATGGTGACGACCGGCGCCCGCAGCTACCCGAAGATCCCAGCCCCGGCGGGTGCTCCGGCCCCTCCCCCGCCGCCCGCGTAACCCCCGCCCCTCCACCGCCCCATCCACCGCGGTTGCAGATTCGTACGGGACACGCCGCGCGGGCGTGCCAATCCGCATCAAAGCGGGCAGGTCAGGGAAGTCGCGGCAGTCAGGGCGACGGCGGGAACGTGATGACCTCGCCGCGGTTGATCGACACCCAGTCGCGAGCCTCGAGATACGGCCGGAAGCTGGCGGTGATCGCCTCGGCGTCGGCAGCGGTCTTGGGCCGCTGCAACTCGTAGAGGTGCGGGAACTCCGTCCAGGCCACTACGGCATTCCAGAGGCGCACCGCCGCATCCCCGGTCGGCGGGTCGATGAGCACCGGCCCGAACAGGCACTGCCCGTCCGGGAAGAACAGCGTCGGTACGCCATAGCCGGCGGCCTCGACCACCCGCCGATGGTCGGCCAGAACCTCGTCACCGGTCGTCGGGTCCGCGATCGCCTCGTCGACCAGGCCGGGGTCAAAGCCCAACTCGGAGAGCAGGTGCCGGGCGACGGCGGGGTCGTGCGGCTTGTGGCCCTCCTCATGCAGAGCCCGGCCGGCGCGCTCGTACCAGGCTCCGGCGTCGTCCATCGACCGGCGGCGCAGCAGCGCGCCGATGCGCATCATCGACCACCCGTAGGACCACTCCCGCTCCCAGGGGTGCTTCTTCCCCTCTGCACGGTTGATTTCCTCCAGGCTGAAGAACCGCCAATTCACCTGCAGTCCAGTGAGATTGCTGACCTCCCGAATCCAGCGGGAGGTCTGGTAGGCGTACGGGCACATCACGTCGAAGTGGAAGTCCACCTGGAAATCAGAGTAGTCCGTGCGCGACATCCGGTCAGCCTATCCACTCACGCAGTAACCGATCGAACCTGCCGTCGGCCAG
>CAIOYU010000504.1 GCA_903862565.1 uncultured Actinomycetes bacterium
AGCTCACCGAGGGTATGCGTTTCGACAAGGGCTACATCTCGGGTTACTTCGTGACCGACGCCGAGCGTCAGGAAGCCGTCCTGGAGGATCCCTACATCCTGCTGGTCAGCTCGAAGATCTCGACCGTCAAGGATCTGCTGCCCCTGCTGGAGAAGGTCATCCAGTCCGGCAAGCCGCTGCTGATCATCGCCGAGGACGTCGAGGGCGAGGCCCTGTCGACCCTGGTGGTCAACAAGATCCGTGGCACCTTCAAGTCCGTCGCCGTCAAGGCCCCGGGCTTCGGTGACCGCCGCAAGGCGATGCTGCAGGACATGGCCATCCTCACCGGTGGTCAGGTCATCAGCGAGGAGGTGGGCCTCTCCCTGGAGACCGCCGACACCTCGCTGCTCGGGCAGGCCCGCAAGATCGTCGTCACCAAGGACGAGACCACCATCGTCGAGGGCGCCGGTGACCCGGATGCCATCGCCGGCCGGGTGGCCCAGATCCGTAGCGAGATCGAGAACAGCGACTCCGACTATGACCGCGAGAAGCTGCAGGAGCGTCTGGCCAAGCTGGCCGGCGGTGTTGCGGTGATCAAGGCCGGAGCTGCCACCGAGGTGGAGCTCAAGGAGCGCAAGCACCGCATCGAAGATGCCGTGCGTAACGCCAAGGCCGCCGTCGAGGAGGGCATCGTCGCCGGTGGCGGCGTGGCTCTGCTGCAGTCGGCCCCGGCTCTCGATGAGCTGCACCTGACTGGTGACGAGGCCACCGGTGCCAACATCGTGCGCGTCGCGCTCGAGGCCCCGCTGAAGCAGATCGCCTTCAACGCCGGCCTGGAGCCGGGCGTTGTCGCCGAGAAGGTTCGCAACTCGCCCACCGGTGTCGGTCTGAACGCCGCCACCAACGAGTACGAGGACCTGCTCAAGGCCGGCGTCGCCGACCCGGTCAAGGTCACCCGCTCGGCGCTGCAGAACGCGGCGTCCATCGCGGCTCTATTCCTGACCACCGAGTGCGTCGTTGCCGACAAGCCGGAGAAGGCGACCGCACCCGCGGGCGACCCGACCGGTGGCATGGGCGGTATGGACTTCTAAGTCCTACTCAACGAGAAGTGGCCGGCCCCCTCAGGGGGGTCGGCCATTTTTCGTTGGGTGCGGTTTCGCACGGGACACGCCGCCACCGTGTACGAAACCGCAGCATCAAGGGGCTCGGAGTGTCCATCGGACTCGTGCGACCACCGAGGCGGGAGTGCGGAGCATGTCACTGCTCACGCGAATGACTTTCCAGCCCAATGCTTCCAGAGTCGCCAGTCGTTCGATGTCCCGCCGCCGTTGGCCTGCGTCGGTCCAGTGCTGAGCGCCGTCGTACTCCACCGCCACCCGGTATTCGGGCCACGCCATATCCAGCCGTGCGACCGTCTGACCGTATTCGTCGAGGACGTCAACCTGAGTCTGCGGTGCCGGTAGTCCTGCCCGGACCAGCATCAGCCGCGTCAGGGTCTCGTACGGTGATTCCGCGCCGCCGTCGACCAGAGGTAGCACGTAGCGCAGTGCCCGAATCCCGTGACTGCGCCGACGCCGGGCGGCCACCGCGTCGATCTCGGCGACCTTCAGTCCGGTCGCGTTCATCAGTGCGTCGATACGTTGCACAGCCTCGGTTTCCGGTAGGCGCCTGCCCAGGTCGAATGCCGTGCGCGCGGCCGTCGTCACCCTCATCCCGTCGATCTCGGTGACTTCGTCGGGGCGCAGGCGGTCGTTTTACACCGACAGCGTCAGCGGCGCCCGCCCGTTGGTGTGTGAGAGTTCCGCCGGTTCTTCCGGCTCTATCCATTTCGATCCGTGCAGGGCCGACGCCGATAAGCCCGCCAGAATTCCTTTGCGTCGCGACCACAGCCATGCCGCGCGAGCGCGTTGAACCGCCGACAGTTCCGCCCAGTGGGGCGCATAGACACCGGGGTAGACCGCGACGTAGTCGCGGCGCAGTTGGCCTATCGAGAGCACCCCGGCCTCGACTGCTTCCGCGCCCCGGAAAGGCCAGTTCTCATTCATGAGGCGGATGCTGCCCCTGGCGGATACCGCCGTCACTTCACTGTGCGGATTTGTACACAGTCCCGGCGTGTTTCGTGCGAAACCGCAACGGCAACTGGGGGTAACGTCGGGACATGCCCGAAGATGCACCGGCCGCCCGGGAAATCCTGCGCGACGCCTTCACCCGCATCATCGAACACCTCGACGACCTCACCGACGGGCTCACCGACGACGTCTCCTTCTACCGCCCCACTTCCGAGGCCAACAGCATCGCCTGGCTGATCTGGCACAGCGCCCGCATCCAGGATGCGCAGGTGGCGCACATCGCCGGAGTCGAGCAGGTGTGGTTAACAGGGGGATGGGTGGACCGGTTCGCCCTTGACCTCCCGCGCGACGCCCACGGCTATGGCCACACCGCGGAGGAGGTCGGCAAGGTGCGGGCCCCGGCGGATCTGCTCGCCGGGTACTACCACGCGGTCCACAAGATGACGCTGGCCTACGTCGCCGGCATCACGGCCTCCGAACTCGCCCGCGTGGTCGACGAGAACTGGAACCCGCCGGTGACGGCAAGCGTCCGGCTCGTCAGCGTCATCGACGACGCCGCCCAGCACCTGGGTCAGGCGGCCTACCTCCGGGGGATCGCACCCTGATCGACAAGACGCTGCTGGGCTGGCCGTTCGTCGGGCTGCCGATGATGGTGCTGCTGGGATTGGGCGTCCGCAACGGTGCGACGCCCATCGACGGGTTCTTCCAGCAGGCCCATAACAGCCCGCTCAGTTCGCTGCTGTTCTTCACCGACTACCGGACGGCCAACACCCTGGTGGCGGCCACGGTGCTGACGGCGCTGTACCGGCGGCTCTGGCTACTGGTGCCGCTGGCCGTGGTGGTGCCCTACCTCGCGGTGCACGCCACCGAGATGCTCAAGCCGTGGTTCGGCCGCATGAAGGAGGAGGGCCTGGCCTATCCGAGCGGCCACACCACCGCGATCATCGCCGTGCTCGGCATGCTCATCCTGGCCGCGGGCGCGCGCCGGTGGCTGGTCCTGGCGGCCGTCGTCTTCGCGGTGCTCGGCATGGTCGGCCAAGCGGTGACCTACCACTACTTCACCGACACCCTGGGCGGCCTGCTGCTGAGCACCTCGCTGGTCTGTCTGGCCGCCGTGGCCCTGCGCAGACTGCGCTGACGCATGCGGGTCTTCACTGCGGTCCTGCTCTGGCTGATCACCACGGTTCTGCTGGCGGCCGCGGTCCCCGCTGTCTGGGCGCAACGCACCATCGTCGACCGGCAGGGCTATCAAGCCCTTGCGCAACGGGCGGCCACCAACGGTGAGTTGCAGGCAGCGACGGCCGCGGAACTGGTCACGCAGATCGAGCGTCTCGGGTACGACGTCGACCCGGCCGGGGTCAGCCGGATCTCGCGCGCCTACACCGCAAGTTCGAAATTCCCCGGACAGTTCGGACAGGCGAACGGGTACGCCCACCGGTGGTTGTTCACCGACACCATCGGATCGGAGGTCGACACCCGGGGCCGCTGGGTCATCGATCTCGCACCGATGCTCGACGACGAGTCGTTCGCCCAGACGCTGCAGGCCTACAACGTCACAGTGCCCGACTCGGTACCGATTCCATTGACCGACAACGCTCCCCGACTACTGCGGCCCGGGGCGCTGCGGGACATCGGCCAGTGGGGGCCGTGGGTCAGTCTGGGGTCGGCCGGCCTGGCCGCCGTCAGCGCGCTACTGATGCTGGCGGTGGCGCCCCGGCGGGGCAAGGCGCTGGTGGCGTTGGGGTTGTCGGCGCTGATCGTCGGCGCAACCGGTTGGGCCGCAATCGAATACGGGCAACGCTACTTGCGGGCCGCACTGGACAACACCTCGGGGAACGTCGAGCGGATCGCTCAAGTCTTGGCGACCACGGCACAGGACAGCATGCACCAGTGGCTCAACGTCACGCTGGCTGCCGGGGTGGCACTGGTGGTGTTCGGAGCCATTGCGTCGGGGCTGTCGAGCCTGATGCGGGGTAGGTCTAGCGGCTCAAGAGGCCGCTGAGCAGCAGGTCGACGATCCGCGTGCAGTACTCGTCGGAGATCGGTTCGTCGTAGAACAACACCGGCATGCACAACGCTGACGCGAGCAACTCGACCGCCATGGCCGGGTTGAGGTCGGTTGGGCATTCGCCCCGTCCGATCGCCCGGTCCACCATGACGGCGATCCGGCCGGGCCGGGCCTTCCTGAATTCCGCACGGGAACCGTAGCTGTCCCAATCCCTCGGTGAGATGACGACGGAGTCGAGGAACCGGCGGCCGATCGGCGTGTTGATGGCCGCCGCAAAGGAGCGCGAATACTCGAGCAGGTCGCTGCGCAACGTCCCGGTGTCCGGAATCGGCATGGTGTGCTCGCCCCAGGCGATGAGCGCTCCGGAGAAGAGTGCGGGGGTGTTCGGCCAGAACTGCTTGACCGCGAAGACGTCGACTCCGGCACGCCTGGCGACAACTTCCAGGGTGAAGTCATCGGTGTGCCGGATCGACACCAACTCGGTGAGCGCTGCGTCGAGAATGCGCTGCTTCTCAGGGCTGCTTAAGGTATCCGGGCGATCGTGACTGTGTGCCACAGCGCTACTTCTCCTAAGTGTCCGGCGGTGCTGCAGCGAGTTTCCCCGAAACCCTATGGCGAAGGCAACTGCCAACGCGGCTGCCTGGGGCGTCCCCCATCAATCAAAAGAATCGAATCTTCCTGTCGCTGAATCAAGTACGGCGTTCAGTCCGAATGGTCGATCCTGGACAAAAAGTAATTTTCCTATTTTCCGCGCCCCGGAAAACACATGTTAATTGTTTCGCAGAATGCGACGACAAGGAGTGTGGAATGGCCATCACTTATCGCGGTATCGGACCGGTGTCGGAGGCGGGCACCCCCGGGCGAACTTCTCGCTAGCCGAGGGTGGCGCGGGCGGCCAGGGTGGCACCAGTGGCGTCGGCGCCAAGGGCGGCAATGGGACGCCCGGCGCCAAGGGTCGCAACGGCGGCAATGCAGCCCCCAGAGTGGCAACAACTCCGTCGCCTCCGGGACGGGTTCGAACGCAACCAACGGCACGGCCGGCAGCGACAGTTAGGCCGTAACGCCCCAAGGGCTCAGCGTTCGTCGTGCAGGTGGCGAGGCTAGCCCAGCATCCGGTGCAGGAACGTGTAACTCAGCGCGGACTTGAACGCCGTCTGCGCGTTGTCGGCCGCCCCGGCGTGCCCGCCCTCGATGTTCTCGTAGTACCAGACCGACTGGCCGGCCTCCTCGAGGGCGGCGGTCATCTTTCGGGCGTGCCCCGGATGCACCCGGTCGTCACGGGTCGAGGTGGTGATCAGCACGGGGGGATAGGGCTTCTCGGCGCTGACCTTCTGATACGGCGAGTACTCGGCGATGAACGCCCAGTCGTCCGGATCGTCGGGGTCGCCGTACTCGGCGACCCAGGACGCACCGGCCAGTAACAGGTGGAACCGCTTCATGTCCAGAAGAGGCACCTGGCACACCAACGCGCCGAACAACTCCGGGTACTGGGTCAGCATGATCCCCATCAGCAAGCCGCCGTTGCTGCCGCCCTGCGCGCCCAACTGCGCGGCGGTGGTGACGCCGCGGTCCACCAAATCCCTTGCCACCGCTGCGAAGTCCTCGGCAACCTTGTGCCGGCCCTCGCGCATCGCGGACGTGTGCCAGGTCGGTCCGTACTCGCCGCCGCCGCGGATGTTGGCCAGTACGTAGGTGCCGCCGCGGGACAACCACAGCCGTCCCAGGACCCCGGCATAACCCGGAGTCTGCGCCACCTCGAACCCGCCGTAACCGCCCAGCAGTGTCGGGCCCGGAAGGCCCGACCCCACAACGAAATACGGCACCGCGGTGCCGTCGTCGGAAGTGGCGAAATGCTGGGACACCGACAGGCCGGTGGTGTCGAAAAACGCTGGAGCCTGCTTGATCGGGGAGACGCCGGCGGGGGTTCCGTGCAGCAGGGTCGACGGGGTGAGGAATCCGCTGGAGTCCAGGAAGATCTCGTCGCCGCTGTCGTCGGCGGCGACGATGACAGTGTTGGTGCTGTCCCCGACTCCGGCGAGCGCAGTGCGGGTCCACGATCCCGGGGTGACGATCTCGACACGGCTGGCGACGTCGGCCAGTGTCACCATCACGAGTGTGTCCCTGGTCCAGGCGTACTGGTGCAGGCAGGTGTGGTCGTCGGGCTCGAATACGACGGCCAGTTCGGCTGTGCCGTCGACGAACTGCTCGTAATCGGCGGCCAGCAGCGAGCCCGCGGTGTAGGACCCGGTGCCGGTGTGCCAGTCGCTGCGCAACTCGATCAGCAGCCAGTCCCTGTGCACCGACAGGGTGGAGTCGGTGGGCGCGTCGATGCGCACGAGTTCCCCCGAACGCAGTTGGTACACCTGGTCATTGAAGAAGTCGATCGCGCGGTAGACCAGGGTGCGCTCGTAACCCGGTGTGCGATCGGCTCCGGCGGTCACGGCCACGTCCGTCGGTGTTCCGGTGAACACGGCGACGGCAGCGGACAGCGGTTCGCCGCGACGCCAGCGCTTCACTATCCGCGGATAGCCCGACTCGGTCAGCGAGCCCGGCCCGAAGTCGGTGCCCACCAGCAAGGTGTCGGGGTCCTCCCAGCCGACCCGTGACTTGGCTTCCGGAAGTTCGAAACCGTCCACGACGAAAGACATTGTGGCCATGTCGAACTCGCGGACTATCGCGGCATCGGAGCCGCCCCGTGACAGCGAGATCAGCGCACGGGCGTGGTCGGGTTCGATGACGTCGGCGCCGGCCCACACCCAGTTCTCGCCGTCTGTGCGGGCCAGTGCGTCGACGTCGATGACGACCTCCCAGTCAGGGGTGTCTGTTCGATAGCTGTCCAACGTGGTGCGCCGCCACAGCCCCCGGGGGTTGTCGGCGTCGCGCCAGAAGTTGTAGAGATACTCCCCGCGGCGGCGAACGTAGGGGATGCGGGTGTCGGTGTCGAGCACCTCCAGAGCCTCGGTGCGCAACCGTTCGAACTCGGGGTCGCTGAACTTCGCCACACAGGCGGCGTTCCGCTGACGCACCCAGTCCAGTGCTTCGTCGCAGTCGATATCTTCCAGCCACAGATGCGGGTCGTCAGCCATGCGGCCATTGTCGTCGTCGCGGTAGTGTGATCTGCATTACATGGCCTTCCCTGGGAGAGAGCAGATGACGGTTTACGCACGTCCGGGCACGAACGGCGCATTGATGGCGTTCCAGAGCCGCTATGACAACTTCATCGGCGGCCAGTGGATCCCGCCGGTCGAGGGCCAGTACTTCGAGGCCATCTCCCCGGTCACCGGGCAGCCGTTCTGCGAGGTGGCGCGGTCGACGGCCGCTGACATCGACAAGGCGCTCGATGCCGCGCACGCCGCGGCCCCCGCATGGGGCAAGACCTCGGTGGCGGAGCGGGCCGTTCTGCTGAACAAGATCGCCGACGTCATCGAAACCAACCTCGAGAAGCTTGCGCTGGCCGAATCGTGGGACAACGGAAAACCGATCCGCGAGACCGTCAACGCCGACATGCCCCTGGCGGTCGATCACTTCCGCTACTTCGCCGCGGCGATCCGGGCGCAGGAGGGCTCGCTGTCCCAGATCGACGAGGACACCGTCGCCTATCACTTCCACGAACCACTCGGTGTCGTCGGCCAGATCATCCCGTGGAACTTCCCGATCCTGATGGCCGTCTGGAAACTCGCTCCCGCGCTGGCGGCCGGAAACGCCGTCGTGCTCAAGCCGGCCGAGCAGACCCCGGCCTCGATCATGTACCTGATCTCGTTGATCGCAGACCTGCTGCCGCCCGGAGTTATCAACGTGGTCAACGGCTTTGGGGTCGAAGCCGGCAAACCACTGGCATCCAGCGACCGCATCGCCAAGATCGCCTTCACCGGCGAGACCACCACCGGCCGGCTGATCATGCAGTACGCCTCCCAGAATCTGATCCCGGTCACCCTCGAGTTGGGCGGCAAGAGCCCCAACATCTTCTTCTCCGACGTGATGGCCGCCAACGACGACTATCAGGACAAGGCGTTGGAGGGCTTCACCATGTTCGCCCTCAACCAGGGCGAGGTGTGCACGTGCCCGTCGCGCAGCCTGGTCCAGGCCGACATCTACGACGAGTTCCTGGCGCTGGCCGCCATCCGCACCAAGGCCGTCCGGCAGGGTGACCCACTGGATACCGAGACCATGATCGGCGCCCAGGCTTCCAACGACCAGCTCGAAAAGATCCTGTCCTACATCGAGATCGGCCGCAGCGAAGGTGCGACGGTGCTCACCGGCGGCGAGCGCGCCGACCTCGGCGGCGACCTCTCCGGCGGCTACTACGTGCAGCCGACGATCTTCGCCGGCGAGAACTCCATGCGGATCTTCCAGGAGGAGATCTTCGGTCCCGTCGTCTCGGTCACGTCCTTCTCCGACTACGACGACGCCATCCGCATCGCCAACGACACCCTCTACGGCCTCGGCGCGGGCGTGTGGAGCCGCAACGGCAACGTCGCCTACCGCGCCGGCCGCGACATCAAAGCCGGCCGGGTGTGGACCAACTGCTACCACCAGTACCCGGCGCACGCGGCGTTCGGTGGATACAAGCAGTCCGGCATCGGCCGGGAGAACCACAAGATGATGCTCGACCACTACCAGCAGACCAAGAACCTGCTGGTGTCCTATAGCGACAAAGCCCAGGGGTTCTTCTGAGTCCCCCGCCACCACGCGTTCTGATCACCGACGCCGCCATCGGCCTGCTGCACCGACTTCAGCAGCGGCACGGGCCGGTGATGTTCCACCAGTCCGGCGGTTGCTGCGACGGCTCATCCCCGATGTGTTACCCCGACGGCGAGTTCATCGTCGGCGACCGCGACGTCCTGCTCGGCACCGTCGAGGGTGCCCAGGTATGGATATCCGGACCACAGTTCGAAACCTGGAAGCACACCCAGGTGACCATCGACGTGGTGCCCGGCCGTGGCGGCGGGTTCAGCCTCGAGGCACCCGAGGGTGTGCGGTTCCTCATCCGGGGCCGGGTCTTCACACCCGAGGAGAACGCGGCACTGGCCGCCCATCCGCCCCGGCGAGGCGGATTAGCTGCTCGGCGCGCCGAAGACGCTCCGCCGTAGTTGGGCATCCTGCGGATATCGTCGTAAACGTGATACCCCTGCCGCGGGCATGGCAGCTCACAAGCGCATTGCTACTCGGCGTCCTCGCCGGTCAGATCGCTGCCATCGTCACCAAGTTGAGCCTGAACGCGACCATCCGTCCGGACCTCGCGGTAGCACTCGTGGTCGGCGTTCCGGGAGTCCTCGGCATGCTGATGGTCCTGGCGTCGGGCCGGCGCTGGGTCACCGCACTGGGCGCGTTCATCACGGCCATGGGGCCGGGATGGCTTTCGGTCCTTCTCCTGATGCAGGTGGTTTCCCAATGACCGACACCCTCTCGCCGATCACCGAACCGCATCTGACCCCCATGTTCGCCACCGGCTCGAACCCGGTGGTGTCCAATACCCAGCCGCATCCAGCCCCGATCTTCGACACCGGCCCGCACCCGGACCCGCTGCGGCCGGCGGGCGCCGTCGACGACGTCGACCCCGAACCCGAACCTGTGATCGCGTACGCACTGGACCCCGAACCTGACCCCGAGCATGTCATCGAGGTCGTGGCGTCCGAGGCCGATCTGGAGGTCGAGCCGGCCGGCGAGGTCGTCGAGAGCCTGGACCCCGTCGACCCCCAGCCGTTCAGTCAGGCGTTCAGCGAATTGGACAACGTCGATACCGACGCCTTCCTGCGCACGGTCAACGGCCTCCTCGGGCCGGTCGCGGTCCCCGCCCAACCCGTCCTGGTCCCCGGCTCCTACCTGTTCGTCAAACGCTGGAAATTCGCGTTGATAACAGCCGG
>CAIOYU010000505.1 GCA_903862565.1 uncultured Actinomycetes bacterium
ACGATCCAGCAGTGGGACACCTTCCTCGACGGAGTGTTCCCGCTGGACCGCAACCGGCTGACCCGCGAGTGGTTCCACTCCGGCAAGGCGATGTACAACGTCGTCGGCCCCGGCGCCGGTGACTTCACCGGCACCCTGGAGCTGGGCTACCAGGTGGGCTTCCCGTGGTCACTCGGTGTGGGTATCAACTTCAGCTACACCACGCCCAACATCCTGCTCGACGACGTCAACCTCTCCCCGGCCGGCTTCAACCCGCTCGGCTCGATCATCACCCCGAACCTGTTCCCCGGTGTGTCGATCAGCTCCGACCTGGGTAACGGCCCGGGCATCCAGGAGGTTGCGACGTTCTCGGTCGACGTCGAGGGCCCCACCGGTTCGGTGGCGGTGTCCAACGCACACGGCACGGTGACCGGCGCTGCCGGCGGTGTGCTGCTGCGCCCGTTCGCCCGGCTGATCTCCAAGAGCGGTGACAGCGTCACCACCTACGGCGAAACGTGGGATATGAAGTAATACGGTCACAGACCAGCTCGGACGAGAAATGCCCCCGGCGTGGCCGGGGGCATTTCTCGTTGGTCGCGCAGTCTTACTTTTTGAGGGTGAAGTCCTTGGCGCGCTCGATTCCGGCTGCGGTGTCCTTGCCGCCCAGGGCGTCGCGGATTTCGGTGAGCAACCGGTTGGTCTTATCCGCGGCGGTTTCTGCCGAACCCTTCGTGCGGATCTTGTTGTAGGGCAGCACCACCAGGAAGTAGACGACTGCGGCCACCAGGACGAAGTTGATGCCGGCGCTCAGCAGTACGTTCAGGTCGATCGTCTGGCCGCCGCCGATGCCGATCTGCAGCACGCCATACGATGCGTCCTTGCCGGCGCCGATGCGGTTGATCAGCGGCTGGATGATGCTGTCGGTGAACTTCGTGACCAGGCCGGTGAACGCGGTGCCGATGACCACCGCCACGGCGAGGTCGACGATGTTGCCTCGGGCGAGGAACTCCTTGAAACCCTTTAACACGGTGATCCTTTCTTTACGGGAGGGCCGACGTGAGGCCGTCGGCGTGCGAAGCGCGGTCAGCCTAACGTAAACCGGCGCTGAGCCCGTTTGTTTTGTCCCTCAATGGATGCTGAGCGTGACGGCCTCGACCAGAGTCGCCCCGGCCAGGGAGTTGGCGGCTGCAGTCGGAAGCGCGACCAGGACTACCCGATCGCCGTTGGCCCCGAGTGCTTTCGCCGCAGCCGACACCAGGACCACCACGGCGTTGCTCGCGATCACCCGCGGCCGGGCCTGGGCGCTTGCGCCATCGGCGTGATCGCCGGCCCCGAGCACGTCGACCACATCACCGGTCCGGATCAGGTCCAGGACTGCCGCGTCGGCCAGCTGCAGTGGAACCACGCGTGCGTCGCCGCCGATGGTGAGGCCGGCCAGGCGGGAACCCAGGATCCGGGCGTCGGTCAGCACTTCGCCACGGCGGGCCGGACCGGCCAGTGTCGCGCCGACAACCGGGCCGAGTTCAGTGTGCGCACCGTCGGGAAGCGTTGCGGTGGAACGCTTTTCCAGCCGCACGTCATCGGCGGTCACGGTGATGCCGGAGCGCAGGTCGCGTACGGTCACGGCGACCGCGGTATAGGCGCCGGCCGGGTCGGGTCGCAGTGCCGCGGCCCCGGCGAGAAGTACCAGGAAACCCGCCGCCATTCGACGCGCGAGCATCGTCCGTGCGAAGTCCGGGTGCAGCGCGCGGGAAATGCGGTCGAGTCGGGTGGGGTTGAGCGAGGGGGAGTTGAGCGTGCGCGCACCGGTCTTGCCCATCCGGCGATCATGACGCGCGACGGCTACGTGCGCCTGCGCGGTTCGGCGCGGCTGTGGAGAACCTGTCGGCTAGCTCGACGCGGCGGCCGGTGTGGACGAACTGGATGACGAACTCGAACCGGAGTCGCTCGAGGTCTTCGTGGCGGCCTTGTCCGACTTCTCCGAACCGGAACCGGCGGGCTTCTCCGAAGGAGCGCTCGACGATGCCGCCGAGGTTGTCTTGGCCGATTCGCGGCTGTCGTTGCGGTAGAAACCGCTGCCCTTGAACACCACGCCCACCGAGTTGAACAGCTTGCGCAACCGTCCCTGGCAGGCGGGGCACGTGGTCAGGGCGTCGTCGGTGAAGGCCTGAACGGCGTCGAACTTGTTGTCGCACTCGGTGCAGGCGTAGCTGTAGGTCGGCACATGAACCTCCGGGGGGAAACTGTTAGCACTCTACCGCGTCAAGTGCTAGAGCCGCCATCCGTCGCTCGTCCCCCTAGCGGCACGACCCCCGATCCGGGAGTCAGCGCATGCGTCATCAGGACGTCGTGGGCCTCGCTGGGCAGCTCGTCGACCACCTCGTCGTCCCGCACCACGGCGATCAGTGCTGTCCCGGGTCGGCACAGCGCCAGAGAACGGTCGTAGAAGCCACCGCCGCGGCCCAGCCGAACCCCGGCCCGGTCGACAGCCAGCGCCGGCACCAGCACGACATCGGCTTCCGCGATCGCGTCGGCCGGCAGTCGGGGTTCGGGCGGCTCGTAGAGGCCCCAGCGCGCCCGGACCAGCCGCCCCGGGGTGTACGAACCCCACTGCAGCGCATCGGGTTCCCCGTCGGGACCGATGTGGACCACCGGCAGGAGCACCACATCGCACAGCTCGAGCAGCCGGTCCAGCAACGCCGGTGATCCCGGTTCGGCACCCACCGGCAGGTACGCGCACACGGTGCGGGCTCCGCGCACGGCGGCCTCGACCCGGCGGCACAGTTGCTCTGCTTCGGCGGCATGCACCTCGGCGGGAAGCGAGCGCCGAGCGGTCAGGATCGCGGTCCGTCGCGCAGCTTTGCGGTCGGCCACCATGGGAACCACCTTGTCAGACTCGTCTCGCCCGGCAAACGGCGCCGGTTAGGGTGTCACTGTGCCTAAGTCGAAGGTTCGTATCCCCCGCACGGCGATCGTGCCGGCCGCAGGTCTGGGCACCCGTTTTCTCCCGGCCACCAAGACGGTGCCCAAGGAGTTGCTCCCGGTGGTCGACACCCCGGGCATCGAACTGGTCGCCGCCGAAGCCGCGGAGGCGGGCGCCGAGCGTCTGGTGATCGTCACCTCCGAAGGCAAGGACGGCGTCGTCGCGCACTTCGTCGAGGACCTGGTGCTCGAAGGCACGCTGGAGGCCCGGGGCAAAAAGGTGATGCTGGCCAAGGTGCGGCGGGCCCCGGCCCTGATCAAGGTCCAGTCGGTGGTGCAGCACGAGCCGCTGGGTCTGGGCCACGCGGTGGGTTGCGTCGAGGCGGTTCTGTCACCAGACGAGGACGCCGTGTCGGTGCTGCTGCCCGACGACCTGGTGCTGCCCACCGGAGTCCTCACGAAGATGGCCAAGGTCCGCGCGGAGCGCGGCGGCACGGTGCTGTGCGCCATCGAGGTCACCCCGAAGGAGGTCAGCTCCTACGGTGTCTTCGACGTCGAGGTGGTGCCGGGGGAGAAGAACCCGGATGTGCTGCGAGTCAAGGGCATGGTCGAGAAGCCCGCGGCAGATGAGGCGCCGTCGCTGTACGCCGCGGCCGGGCGTTACCTGCTGGATCGGGCGATCTTCGACGCGCTGCGGCGAGTGGACCGCGGTGCGGGAGGTGAGATCCAATTGACCGATGCGATCGCCCTGCTGATCGCCGAGGGCCACCCGGTGCACGTGGTGGTGCACCACGGGTCTCGACACGACTTGGGAAATCCGGGCGGCTATTTGAAGGCTGCGGTTGACTTTGCGCTGGATCGTGACGATTACGGCCCTGAGCTGCGCCGTTGGTTGGTTGAGCGGCTAGGCGAACAATAGGGCCCGAAGTTGGGCTGGCAGGTTTGAGAGAGGTTCGCTGTGCGTTCGGTTGAAGAGCAGCAGGCCATCGTGATGGCTTCCGCGGTGGCACCCAGACCTGTGCGGGTTCCCATCGCCGAGTCCCAGGGCCTGATGTGTGCCGAAGAGGTTGTCAACGACAACCCGCTGCCCGGGTTCGATCAGGCCGCGATCGACGGCTACGCGGTGCGCAGCGTCGATGTTCAGGGCGGCCCCGAGGGGGAGATCGTCCTGCCGGTGACGGGCGTCATCGAAGCCGGCGCCCGCATGCCCAGCCGGCTTCAGCCCAAGCAGGCGGCCCTGGTGCACACCGGCGCCCCGATGCCGACGTTGGCCGACGCCGTCCTGCCGTTGCGCTGGACCGACGGCGGCCAGAACCGGGTGCGGGTGTTGCGCGGAGTGCGCTCGGGCGCCTACGTGCGCCGGACCGGGGACGACGTTCAGCCCGGTGATGTCGCGGTGCGAGCCGGCGCCATCATCGGACCGGCCCAGGTCGGACTATTGGCCGCGGTGGGCAGGGAACGGGTACTGGTCCATCCCCGCCCCCGGGTGACGGTGATGAGCGTGGGCGGGGAGTTGGTGGACGTCACGCGCACCCCAGGTCCGGGCCAGGTTTACGACGTGAACTCCTACGCGCTGGCGGCCGCGGCCCGCGACGCCGGCGCGGAGGCCAACCGGGTCGGGATCGTCGGAAGCGATGCCAAGGAACTGCGCGAGGCGGTGGAACTGCAACTCAACCGCGCCGAGGTGATCGTGATCGCCGGCGCTGTCGGCGGAGCGGCTGCGGAGAACCTGCGTGCGGTGCTGTCCTCGCTCGGGGAGATGGAAGTCACCCGGGTCGCGATGCATCCGGGTTCGGTGCAGGGGTTCGGACAGCTCGGGCCCGAAGGGGTTCCGACGTTCCTGCTGCCGACCAACCCGGTCAGCGCGCTGGTGGTGTTCGAGGTGATGGTTCGGCCGCTGATCCGGCTGTCGCTGGGTAAGCGGCACCCCATGCGCCGGGTCATCCGGGCGCGCACTCTTGCGCCGATCACCTCGGTGGCCGGCCGTACCGGGTTCCTGCGTGGACAACTGCTGCGTGACCAGGACAGCGGCGAGTACCTGGTGGAGGCCATCGGTGAGGCACCGGGCGGTTCGTCGCACCTGCTGGCATCGCTGGCCGAGGCCAACTGCCTGGTGATGGTGCCCAGTGATGTCGTCGAGGTCCCCGCCGGGGAGTTCGTCGACGTGGCCTTCCTGGCGCAGCGCGGTTGACGGTTCGGGGGGAAGGGCTGCGGGGGGATGAGCCGTGAACCTGTGGGGTAACAGCTCCGTCCATCCGGGTTGGCCGAACTCGGTGGGCCCGCTGCGGGTGCCCGCCGGTGTGGTGCGACTGCGTCCGGTGCGCATGCGCGACGCCGCCCAGTGGAGCCGCGCCCGCCTCGCCGAGCGCGGATATCTGGAGCCCTGGGAACCCTCTGGTGAGCTGGATTGGACTGTGCGGCATGGTGTTTCGGCCTGGCCGACCATGTACGCCGGGTTGCGGGCCGAAGCGCGACGGGGCCGCATGCTGCCGTTCGCCATCGAGGTCGACGGTCGGTACCGCGGTCAACTGACGGTCGGCAACGTCACCCATGGGTCGCTCAAGTCGGCGTGGATCGGTTACTGGGTGTCCAGTGAGATCACCGGCGGTGGTGTGGCCACCGGCGCGTTGGCTCTGGGGGTCGACCACTGCTTCGGCCCGGTGAACCTGCACCGGATCGAAGCGACCGTCCGACCCGAGAACGCCGCCAGCCGAAAGGTGCTGGCCAAGGCGGGCTTCCGCGAAGAAGGCCTGCTCAGGCGCTATCTGAACGTCGATGGAGCGTGGCGCGATCACCTTTTGGTGGCCGTCACCACCGAGGAAATCGCCGGTTCGGCCGCGGCCCGACTGGTGGAAAAGGGACTGGCGCGCTGGACCTAACCCCGGCCCAAAGTTACAGATGTGACATCTGAGGCTGATGGTGCTTGTCTTCCAGGAATTACACGTGTGTAATTGGACGGCGCGCCGCCACTAAAAGCGGACGTCACGGACCTAGCCTGGTCGGGAAAGGAGCAGGCCTTATGCCAAGCATCCCCCAGTCACTGCTCTGGATTTCGCTTGTGGTGCTCTGGCTTTTCGTCCTGGTGCCCATGCTGATCAACAAGCGGGACACAGTTCGCCGGACCAGTGACGTCGCTTTGGCGACTCGCGTACTCAACACACGTTCGCGTCTGATCCGGCGAAGTGGCCCCGCCGCAGGGCATCGCCACAACCCGCTGTGGAAGCGTGACGAAGACGAATTGGACCCGACGTTCGATCCCGCCTTCGAGGCTGACCTCGAGACCGAATTCGAGTCACGGTTCGTCGCGGATGGCATGCGGGACAACCCACCGGCGGACGAGACGCTGACCGAGAAATTCGTCTTCGCCGAGTATTCGACCTCCGAGGTCGTGCAGGACACGCCGCAGGAACCCGCTCGGGCCCGCACGCGGTCGCTGGTGGTTCTGGCCGCGGTGACCGAGCAGATCGACTCCGATTACCTCGACGTCGACTTCATCGAGGAGAATTCCGGGGCCCTGCCGGTCGGCGACATTGCGGACGCCGAGGGTGGTCTGTACGAGACCGGTCCCGAACCCGTCGTTGAGCCCATCGCTGAGCCCGTCGTCGAGGTCGAGCCCGAACCCGAGGTGGTGCCGGAGATCGAGCCCGAGTCCGTCGGCGGTGTCGCCGAGGAATTCGTGGAATTCGCCGAGACGGCGGCGGCGGCGCCGGAGCCGACGCCCGAGGTGAGGGCCGGGGCGAGGTCGGCGAGGTTTGGACGGAAGTCCGCGCGGAAGTCGGCACCGGAGTCCGCTCCGGAGTCCACTCCGGAGGTCCCCTCGACTCCCGAGACCGGTGCCGACTACGAATACGTCGAGGACACTTCCGGTTTGGAGGCGGCCGAGGAAACTCCGGCCGAGTCCGGGCGGCGTCGTCGGTTGGATTCGACGGCGACCGCGGCGGCAGTCAGCGCGCGCAAGTACCGCTTCCGCAAGCGCGTGCTCACAGGGCTCGCCACGATCGTGGCGCTGACCGCGGTGTTGTCGTTCACCGTGAGTTCGGCCTTCTGGTGGTCCTGCGGTGCCACCGGCGCGGTGACCGTGCTCTATCTGGCCTATCTGCGACGGCAGACGCGCATCGAGGAACAGGTCCGGCGTCGGCGTCAGCAGCGCATGGCGCGCCAGCGTCCGGTGGGAGACGCGCGCCAGCGTCCGGTGGGAGACGCGCGCCAGCGGCCGGCGGAAGACGCGCGCCAGCGCCCGGCGGGAGAGGAGACCGTCGTCGAGCGGGTGGTTGAGCGAGATCTCCGTGATGTCGACGTGGTCCCTACCCGGCTCCAGCGCCCCGGAGCGGTGGTGCTGGACATCGACGACGAGGATCCGATCTTCGAGCATCTGGACGAAGTGGCCTACAGCAGTCGGACTCACTACGACCTGCCACGGGCGGCGGGGCAGTAGGAACTCTCAGTCGGCCGGACTGGTAGCCTGTCTACCGTCCAAGGGGCTATAGCGCAGTTGGTAGCGCGTCTCGTTCGCATCGAGAAGGTCAGGGGTTCGATTCCCCTTAGCTCCACAACAGAACATCCCGGTGACGCCTTCTTCTCGCCGTGGAGCCTTCGCGTTCGCGGGCTCCGACCTCGCGCCGTCACCGCCCCGATCGCCGCCGCAGCCCAGGCCGTCGGGAGGCGCCCGCGGAAATGGAAGATCACAGGAGTTCACCGCAGGAGTGCCCGACACGCGGGAACCAGGGGACAAAGTCGCAGGTGTTGAGAGGTTGGAAAAATCGTCGATGAACTGCGGATTTATCGGCATTTCGCTTCGGTTTGGACGGTATTTCGCCACTGAGTTCGGCCTCGATGCGTAATTTCCGTTATCACTCCGTTATGGTGTCGTGATGCTCGGAAATGGATCGATTCGCCTGCGCATGATGTCCACGGTGGTTGCGGCCGCGACG
>CAIOYU010000506.1 GCA_903862565.1 uncultured Actinomycetes bacterium
CCCCGATGGGAGCTTCACCTACACCCCCGACGCATCCGCCCGCCACGCTGCCGCCGCCGACACCGCCACCGACGCCGACCGCACCGACACCTTCACCCTGGCCGTCAACGACGGCCACGGCGCCATCGTGGCCGTTCCGGTCACCGTCTCCGTCGGCCCCGCCAACACCGCCCCTAGTGGCACGCCCACCGTGGGCCCGGCCAACCCGGCCACAGGTGCAGTCGCGGGACAGGTGGGTGGCAGCGATCCCGAGGACGATCCGCTGGTCTACGCTGCAGTGGGCACGCCCACCCGAGGGTCTGTGACGGTGAACCGGACATCCGGTGCGTTCACCTACACCCCGTCCGCCGAGGCACAGTTCATTGCGGCTGTTGCAGACGCGCCCGCGGCCGACACGACCGACACATTCATGGTGTCGATTAGCGACGGCCACGGCGGGGAGTCCTTAATCCCGATTTCGGTCGCCATCGACCCCGCGACCCTCGCACTCTCCGAGACGGTGATCGACCCCGCGGGAACCGCGCTCGCGGATAACCTGAGCAAGTCCGACGTGGCGGGTTCCACGGGAGGGCGCCACGCCTTCAACAGCGGCCAACTCTTCCTCGGGGGCAACTACATCGAACTCGGCATCAGCGACGTCGGGTCCTTCGGCACCTCGGTGGCCAAGCCGGCCGGCTTCTACGGCACGACAGGTTCAAGCGGAGTCGGCCTGAGCAGCGATATCGACGGCTTCACCGCTGGTGTCGATTCCCGGATCGACTTCTTTCTCCCGGGATCGCCCGAGGAACGGTGGTCCGTCGGGTTCAACAACACCCAGTACGGCGGCTTCAGCAAGCTGAGCGGGAACTCCGGGACGGCGACAGCACTCACCGGCGTATCGCTTGTCGACAGTTCCGGTGGCGCGGACATCTCCGGTACCTTGACCGCCACCGTCCAAAACGCGCTCAAGACCGTGCAAGTGCACTCCTTCCAGGTCAATGACGCCTACTTCGGGACCACCGTCACCCTCACCAATGTGAGCGGTGCCACCCTCACCAATGTCGAGTACATGCGCTCGTTCGACCCGGACAACACCGTGTACAACGGCGGGAGCTACGCGACCGTCAACGAAATCGGCGGCCAGTACGCCACCCAGAAGTTCTCGCTCGTGACCGCTACGAGTTCGGCCGGGGACACCTACAACCGGCTCACCGGTAACCGGGCGACGATCTTCTACTTCACCACCGACCCGAACGCCGTCGTCTACACCGGCGGCTTCTCCAACTCCAACCCTTACTCCTATGCGGCGGCTGGGCAGGCCGCGGGCTACTCAGTCACTGCAGACCAGGCGATCGGCGTCATCTTCAAGGCCGGCGATCTCGCACCGGGCCAATCGGCGACGTTCACCTACTACACGGCGCTGACCACCGGGGCCGCTAGCATCGCCTTCCGGACGGACGTTGCCCCCGCGGTGGCTTCCGCAACCACCGCGTCCGGTGCGGTAGTGGGGACGGTAACGGCCACTCCGGCTGGCGTCACCAGCTACACGGTTTCTGACTCAAGGTTTGAAATAGTCGGCGGGGTGCTCAAGCTCCGCGAAGGTATCTCCCTGAGCCGGGCCACGGATTCGACAGTGCCGCTGACCATTTCCGCAACCACTGCGGGTGGAACGACAATCTCCGAGGACTTCACCATCAGCGTCGTGTAGTTCGGGCTAACGCGGCGAAGCGGCTCCACGCAGCGGGTCGAGCACGTCCACGCCGTCCTCGACCCAGGCCTGCCGCATCGACTCGGCACCCTTGAGCCGGATCCAGGCCCCCTCGTTCTGTGTCACCGGCACCGCCGCCAGGAACCGCACCGGGTCGACTGGCGTCGGCAAGGGCAACGCGGGAATGTCCTTGTCCCCCAGAGCATCCCCGAGTAGGACGGCCGTGAACGGCGCACCGGCCCACAACGGCCCGGACAGGTCAATCAACGCCTCCGCACGCAGGACCACCCCCTCGACAGCCGGGGTGGCGGCCAGCACCGCCAGGCTGCGGGCCAGGCCGGTGGGCGGCCCGGGCCGGCCGTCGGAACGAAGGCTCACCACCAACTCGGCGCGCGGCCCGCGCAGCGGGTCGGACAGCGCGGCGGAGGGGTCGGTCATCGGATAACGCGAACAACCCAGGGACACATAGTGGTACACCCCGTCCGGCCCCGGCCCGAACCGAAGGACGTCGATGCGCTCCACACCCAGGAACGTCACACTGGCGACCTCGGGCTCGGATTCGATTCCCACACCGGCGAAGTGAGCGACCAGATGCTTCCGAACGGCAGTCAGGACCTCGCTCATGCCGGCGGCGCCGCGGTGAGGTTCACCCCACTGTCGGCGTCGAAGACGTTCAGCTTGGCGGCATCGAGAACCAACTCGATCGGCTGACCGGTGGCCACGGTGGAATCGGCGGAAACCCTTGCGACGAAACGATTCCCGCCCGATGCGAGGTCAAGCTCGGTCAGCTGGTCGGACTTCGCACCGGCACCGGGGGCCGAGAAGTAGACGTACTTGTCGGCACCGAGCGACTCGACCAGATCGGCATTCACCTGGAAGGTCAGCGACCGGCCGCGCTCGAGGGGTTCGACGAGCGCGGCGTCCTCGAAATGCTCGGGACGTACCCCGACGATGATGTTGGCCGGCTTGGGGCGGCGCCCTAGCGCATTGCGCGCCGCGGCACTGATCGCGAGGTCGCCGAACGGGAGCCGGAACCCGAATTCGATGGGCGTCGCGGGGAAGAAGTTCATCGCCGGCGATCCGATGAACCCGGCGACGAACAGGTTGGCCGGTGCGTTGTACAGCTGGTCGGGGGTGCCGATCTGCTGGGCCTCCCCGGCACGCAGCACCACGACGCGGTCCCCCAGCGTCATCGCCTCGGTCTGGTCGTGGGTGACATAGACGGTGGTGGCGCCCAGGCGCTTCTGCAGGCGGGCGATCTCGGTGCGCATCTGCACCCGCAGTTTGGCATCCAGGTTGGAGAGCGGTTCGTCCATCAGGAAGGCCTTGGGCTTGCGCACGATCGCCCGGCCCATGGCCACCCGCTGACGCTGGCCGCCGGACAGTTGCGAGGGCTTGCGGTCCAACAGCCCCGTCAGGTCGAGGATCTTGGCGGTCTCCTCGACCTTCGCGGCGATGTCGGCCTTGCTCATCTTGGCCAGGGTCAGCGGGAAGGCGATGTTCTGGCGCACCGTCATGTGCGGGTACAGGGCGTAGGACTGGAACACCATCGCGATGTCGCGGTCGCGTGGCGCCTTCTCGTTGACCCGCGCCCCGCCGATGCGCAGTTCGCCGTCGGTGATGTCCTCCAGGCCCGCGATCATGTTCAGCGTGGTGGACTTTCCGCACCCCGAGGGCCCGACCAGGATCACGAACTCCCCGTCGGCGATCGTCAGCGACAGGTCCTTCACCGGAGTGGCGCCGTCGGGATAGCGCTTGGTGACGTGGTCCAGCACGATATCGGCCATAAAACCCGCTACCCCTTCACCGCGCCGGAGGTCAGCCCGGCCACGATCCGTCGTTGGAAAATGAGCACGAAAACGATGATCGGGATCGTGATGACCATCGCGCCCGCCGCGATCGACCCGGTCGGCTCCTCGAATTGCGAACTGCCGGTGAAGTTCGCGATCGCCACCGGCGCGGTGATCGCGGCTTTGGTGGCGGTCAGCGACAGGGCCAGCAGCAGGTCGTTCCAGGCGAAGATGAACACCAGGATGGCCGCGGTGACGATGCCGGGCGCGGCCAGTGGGGCGATCACCCGGCGGAAGGCCTGCGCCGGTGTGGCGCCGTCCATCTTGGCGGCCTTCTCCAGATCCCAGGGGATCTCGCGGAAGAATGCCGAGAGCGTGTAGATGGCCAACGGCAGCGCGAAGGTGATGTAGGGCAGGATCAGACCGGGCCACGTGTCGAACAGCCCGAGCCGGCGTTCGATGTTGAACAGCGGTGTCACCAGCGAGATCTGGGGGAACATCGCGATCAGCAGGGCCGCCCCGACCAGTGCCCGCTTGCCGGTGAACTCCAGACGCGCGACCGCGTAGGCGGCCATCCCGCCGATCACCACGGCGATGACGGTGGTGATCAGGCCGATGCCGATGGAATTGATCAGCGCCGAGGAGAACACGTCACCGGTGAAGATGCCCTTGTAGTTGGCGAAGGTGATCGAGGACGGAATCAGCTTGCCGTCTTTGACCGCCGAGGTGGGTTTGAGCGACAGGCTCAGGATCCACAGCACCGGCAGCAGTGCGTAGATCACCACCAGGACGTTGACGATGGTCCAGCCGGTGGCCCGCCGGGCGGTGATTCGTTGCGCCATCAGCGGCTCTCACCCTCTGCGCCGGGCGCGGAGGCGCCGAACAGCTTGATGTAGATGAACGCGATGACGGCCACCGCGGCGAACACCAGGACGCTGATCGCCGAGCCGAGTCCGAGGTTGAACGCCTTGAACAGGTTGTCGTAGCCCAGGATCGACACCGAGGCGGTGTCGTTGGATCCACCGGTGAGCACGTAGATGTTGTCGAAGATCCGAAATGCGTCCAGGGTTCGGAACAGCAATGCCACCAGGATGGCCGGCTTCATCAGGGGCAGAATCACCCGCGTCAGCCGGGTCCAGGATCCGGCGCCGTCGACCTCGGCGGCCCTGAGCAGGTCCTCGGGCACCAGTGCCAGCCCGGCCAGCAGGAGCAGCGCCATGAACGGCGTGGTCTTCCACACCTCGGCTCCGATGATGACCGCCAGCGATGGAATCTGTTCGGTCAGTGGCGCGGTGCCGTCCGGCAGCAGATTGGCCAGGTATCCGGTGCCCGGCGTCCAGGCGTAATACCAGCTGTAGGAGGCGGCCACGGTGACGATGCCGTACGGAATCAGGATCGCGGTGCGCACCACACTCTTGCCGAAGATGGTGCGGTGCATCACCAGGGCCAGCCCGAGTCCGAGTGCGAACTCGATGGCCACCGAGATCACCGTGATCGCCAGCGTGACGAAAAACGCCGTCCACCAATACTTGTCGGTGAGGATGGTCTGGTAGTTGGACAGGCCGACAAAGGCGGTGTCGCCCGGGCTGGCCAGGTTGTAGCGCTGCAGGCTCAGCCAGACGGCGTAGCCGATCGGGTACGCGGTGACGGCCAGCATCAGGACCACCGCAGGGGCGATGAGCCAGTAGGCCAGGCGGCGCTGCGACCGGCGATCGTCGGTACGGCGGTCGCCGGTAAGCACCGTCACGGGATCAACCCCTTGCCGTCGACGGCTTTTTGAACCTGGACGGCCAGTTCGTCGGCCGTGCGCTCCGGGTCGATGCCGGTGATCGGCGCCAGCGTCGCCGAGATGCGGGTGGACATCGCCTGGTAGTTCGGGGTGGCCGGGCGCACCGCGGCGTTGGTCAACTGATCACGGATGATCGCGTACTGCGGGTATTTCTTCTGGAACGCCGGGTCGTCGTAGAGCGACGCCCGCACCGCCGGAAGTCCACCTTCGATCGAGGTGTACCGCTGGTTGGCCTCGCTGCGGATGCACCGCAGCGCCTCGAACGCCTGCGCCGGGTGCCGGGTGGTGGACGCCACCGCAAGGTTGAGGCCGCCCAGGGTCACCCGCGCCGGCTGGCCGGGGATGACCCCCGGGTAGTGAGCGAAGGCGAAGACCTTCTTGCTGTCGTCGAAGGCGATCTGGAACTGCTCGTCGCTGGCGGTGAACGTGCCGGCGTCGTTGACGGTGCCCGCCAGTTCCGGCCGGTTGTTGAGCGGCAGGAAGGGGACGCCGCCCTTGACGCCGTTCTCCAGCATCGAGGCGAACACGAACGGCCAGTTGACTTCCAGAGCCGCATTGCCCTGCTCGAGGGCAAGCCGGGCGGTGCCCTCGTCGGTCTGGGTGATGGACGGGTCGGCGCCGGGGGCGGTGGCCACCGCCTTGATGATGCTCAGCGCCTTCACGGTGGCGGCGCGATGCTCCGGGGTGTCAGTGAGCGTGACGGTCTTGCCGTCCTCGGCGAGAACACGGCCCCCGGCGCTCTCCAGCAGGGAGTTGAACCAGACCACAAGGCCCTCGTACTGCTTGGCCTGCACGGCGATCCAGCTGGGGCCGCCCTCGTCGTGCAGCCGGGTGGCCTGGGCCACCATCTGGTCCCAGGTCGGCGGCGGGGGCGAGACGAGATCGGGCCGGTACCAGAGCATCTGGGTGTTGGTGGTGACCGGCGCGGCGAACAGCTTGCCCTTCCACTTGGCGGTCTCCAGCGGTCCGGGCAGCGTGTCGGTGGCGGCATCGGCCTCGGCCTGGCCCGCGGGGTCGGCCGAGAGCGGCAGCGCCCAGCCCGCTTCGGCGAACTCCGCGGTCCACACCACGTCCATCGCCATGATGTCGAGTGTGTGGTCGTTGCCGGTGATCCGCCGGGCCAACTGCAGCCGTTGGTCGTCGGCACCCTTGGGCAGGGCGAACTGCTGAATGCGGAACCGACCGCCCAACTCCTCGTTGCAGCGCTCGGCCACTGCGGTGAACGTCCCGGTCTCGCTGGCCGGGGTGTAGAGGCTCACCACCCGGCTGTCGCTCCCGGACCCGCACGCCGACAACGAGGCGGCGACCATGACGCCCACCAGTGCCGCCCGGGTCGCACGCCCGACGGTGCTCACGCCGGCGGTGCTCACCCCAATGCTGCCCACCCCAACCCCTCTCGTCTGCACGGGTACCTTAGCCTGCTGGAACGGTCGGCCGCCCAAACGATTGCGGTACCTCGCGGCGCGGCAGCACTACTGGTCTATAACGTCAAGCGCGACAGCATGTCCCGCGCCTGCTCGGCGCTCTGCGGATCGCACAGCACGTCGTAGCGGCCGGCAACCAGCTGCATGGTGGAACTGAAATCCCTTGTGCCCTTTGACATCGCGTAGGGAATCGCCGTGGTGATCAACCCGAACACGACACCGGCGACGATGCCGACGAGCAGCGACTGCATCGGGTTCGGGCTGAAGAAGCCCAGCACCAGACCGATGAAGACACCCAGCCACGCGCCGCTGGCCACACCGGTCAACAACACCTTGCCCCAGGTCAGCCGACCAGTGACCCGCTCGACCTGCATCAGGTCAACGCCCACGATGGTCACCTGCTGGACCGGGAACTGGTTGTCGGACAGGTAGTCGACGGCCTTCTGCGCCTCGGCGTAGGTGGTGTACGAACCGACAGGCCAGCCTTTCGGCGGGGTCGGC
>CAIOYU010000507.1 GCA_903862565.1 uncultured Actinomycetes bacterium
CTGGGTGTGCTGGTTGACTTTTTCGCTTTCTTCTGGTGTGAAATTGCGCTTGGGATAGGCGTAATCGTCGTATACGCCAATCTTATGCGCGAAATACGCAAGACAACACGGGAAGATGTCTCGGAGTGAAGTCGCACAAGACCACCCGAGAATGCCGCACCAGAACGTGAGGCCTATTTCTGGCTCTCTTGTCATGAATGTGGATGGGGTCCTGTGTGATACGGGAGGGTGAGGGTGACGGGTCCGCAGCTGAGCAGGATCAGTGCGAGAGCGTTCTGGGCGGTGTGGAATCCGTAGGCCCTTCGGATGATCAGTCGGACCTTGTTGTTCAGGCCCTCATGGCGCCCGTTGGCCAGCCCGCGACTGATGGCCGCGAGGATGCCGTCGAGGTGCTTGCGGATCGTTTTGCCCACCTTCACGAACGCAGGGATGCGGCACCGCTGCGCCCACCCGCACCATCTGCCGAGCATGGCGATCACCTCCTCGTTGTCGAGATCGCCCGCGAAGATCGCGCGCAGGGCCTCCTTGAGTTCGTAGGCACGTGCCAGTGCGCCGCCTTGGCGTTTTAGTGCCTCGAGCGTCGAAGCCTGTTTGGCGGTGAGGTTTTCGGGGTTCTTCAGCAGCGCCCACCGGGCTCCCTTGTAGGTTTTGGCGATCTGCTTGTCCGAGAGGGTGCGGGCGGTCTGCCACGCCTGGCGGCGCACGTCGTCCAGTGCAGCGGTGGCGAGTTTGACCACGTGGAACGGGTCGAAACAGATCGTTGCCTGCGGGGCGTGCTCGCGTACCGACTTGACGTAGGCGGGCCCCAGATCCATCGACACCGCCTCGATCCGCTGGGCTACCCCCTCGGGCAGGGTGTCGGTGAAGAAGGCGTCCAGCGCGGCGGCGTTCTTGCCCTCGGTGCCCCAGATGATCTTTGCGGTGTCGTGGTCGGAGACCAGGGTCAAATACTTGTGGTGTCGGCGCCACGAAATCTCGTCCACCCCGATGTCGACCAGATTGGTGAACCGGTCCGGGGAGAGCTTGTCGGCCACCACCCGGGCGCACATCGCCCCGACGGTGCGCCAGGTGATGCGGCAGAACACCGACACGGTGCTCTTGTCGGTCCTGGTCGCCAGCCACACCGCGAGGTCCTCGAAATCGGTGGTGAACCCGGAGTCGGGGCGGGCGAAGTCGACCGCCTCGGTGTGTACCCCGTGTTCGGGACATCGCAGCCGCCGGCGCCGCAGGGTGAGCACACACACCCGTCCGCCCAGGTCAAGGTGCCGCCACGAGGAGTCGACGTCGCGGGTGTCGTAGCGGTGCACGGTCGTGAAGCAGCAGTACGGGCACCGCATCCGGCGGCGTTGGGGACGCACGCCCACCCGCACCCGGCCGTCGGCGATCTCGACGTCGCGGACGGTGGCTTTCGGTAGGCACAGCAGCTGGTTCAGTAGGGTTGTAGCGCGCACGGGTCAGCTCCGATGGTAGATCGTGTAGGAGCTTTCGACCCTACGGGCGGCCCGTGCGCCCAACCCCACACCACCCGGCCGTATCACATACCCGACCATCCACATTCAGAGCAGAAGAGCC
>CAIOYU010000508.1 GCA_903862565.1 uncultured Actinomycetes bacterium
CAATGGCGGTAACGGCGGTGCCGGCGGATTGTTTCAGGGCGACGGCGGCATAGGTGGCGCTGCTCTGCCCGGTTCAGCAGGACGGGGAGGAAACGGCGGCGCTGCAGGCGCTTATTCACTTTTGGGCAACGGTGGCGACGGAGGTGTCGGCGCCGCCGGTGCTGGCACAGTGACATCGACCGTCACCGTGGGCCTCAGACCTGACGCGATGGCTCTGTCCCCGGACGGCACCCGCGCCTACATCGCCAACTCCGACAGCAACACGGTCTCGGTGATTGACACCGATCCCACCAGTAGCACCTTCAACCAGGTGATCAGCACGATCTCGAACGTCGGCCTAAGCCTGCCGTCCGGAGTGGCGGTCACCCCTGACGGCGACTTCATCTACGTCACTAACTATGACCGCGGCACAGTATCGGTGATTGACAGCAAGACTTCCAAAGCGCGCGGGACCATCACGGTCGGCCTTGCCCCGACGGATCTGGCGGTCACCCCTGACGGCGGCTACGTCTACGTCACCAACAGCGCCGCCGGTTCGGTGTCGGCGATCAGCACCTTCAACAACACCGCGACTGCCACTATCGGCACTGGCTCGGGCCCGTCGGGTATAGCTCTCACCCCGGACGGCACCCGCGTCTACGTCACCAACCGGGGCGCCGGCACCGTGTCGGTGATTGACACCGACCCTGCAAGCGGCACCTTCAACCAAGTGATCGGCGACCCCATCGTCGTCCGGGGTGGCACCGACAATGGCGGCGGGATAGCTTTCACCCCGGACGGCCTCCGGGCCTACATCGCCAATCAAAGCGATAACTCGGTGTCGGTGATTGACACCGACCCCACTAGTAGCACCTTCAACCAGGTGATCGGCGGCCCCATCACAGTCGGCACGAGGCCGGAGGGGGTGGCCATCAACATGGACGGCACACTCGCTTACGTCACCAACCGAAGTGCCGGCACCGTTTCGGTGATTGACGTTAACCCCACCAGCAGCACCTTCAACCAGGTGATCGGTGACCCCATCACCGTTGGTACCGACCCGAAAGCAGTTGTGGTCAGCCAGGACGGCACCCACGTCTACGCCACCAACCGGGGCGACGGCACCGTGTCGGTGATCGACACAGTTCCCGACCCAGTGATCATCCCGATCACATCATTCAGCAACTACCTGAACAACAACGTGGTGTATGGGGTCTACGCCGTCGGGGACACCATCTACGCCGCCACCAACAGTGGGCTGAAGATCTCCGCCGACGGCGGGGCGAATTTCACTAACTACGGAGGCTCCTTCGTGCCGAACACTAGCGTGATCGGGGTGTCCGTAAGCGGTGGCACGATTTACGCCGCGACCTACGGCGGTGTAAGCATCTCTACCGACGGCGGGACGTCGTGGTCTAATCGGCTGCCCTCAGCACTCGTGTATGGGGTGTACGCCGCGGGGGATACCGTGTACGCCGCCACCACCGGCGGTTTAAGCATCTCTACCGACGGCGGAACAAGTTTCGCGAACTACACCACCGCTAATGGGCTGGGCAGCAACACCGTGTTCGGGGTGTACGCCGTCGGGGACACCATCTACGCCGCCATCGACGGCGGCGTTAGCATCTCCACCAACGGCGGCACGACGTTTATCAACTACACCACGGCCAACGGACTCGGTAGCAACTCCGCCAAAGGCGTTTACGCCCTCGGGAACACCGTGTATGCCGCCACCGTAGGGATAAAGTCGTCCCCCACCGGCGGGCTTGGCATCTCCACCAACGGCGGCACGACGTTTATCAACTACACCACCACTAATGGGCTGGGCAGCAACGCCGTGTCGGGGGTGTACGCCGTCGGGGACACCATCTACGCCGCCACCGGCGGCGGCGTTAGCATCTCCACCAACCGAGGCGCCGACTGGACGAATTACACCACCACGAACGGACTCGGCAGCGACCTCTTGACCGGGGTGTATGCCGTCGGGGACACCGTGTACGCCGCCACCTACGGTGGGCTGAGCATTTCCAACACCACAATCGAACCCGTCGGTAACGGCGGTAACGGCGGTAACTCAGGGGCGATCGGCCGAGGCGGGACTGGCGGCACCTCCAACGGCACCCCCGGCATCGCCGGCCGCAACGGCTGGCTGATCCCCCTATAAGTCATTGCGCCGAGCGATCTGATCACGCAGTCCTTTCCTTCGTGTCCGCTGTCCGATCACCCATCGCCGCTACACTGCCGAATCGGGCTGATTCTCGGCCAGCAGCCGGGCGGTGGACCGGTGTACTCCCAAAACCTGTCGGCGATGATGATGGTGTCCAGCAGCAAGATGCCGATGCGGGTGCCGGTGCCGGTGCCGCGACCCTCATAGTCCTCGGCGACGGTGAACGCCACCTCGGCGACACTTGTGGGGGCTGGTGATGTTTGTGGAATGGCGGCGGTCAAGGTCTTTTCGTGGTGCACTCGGATTTACGAAGTTGAACTTGTCGCCGGTTTCGGTGGCTTCTTTCCTGCGCGTACGGCCAAACTTTGGGGGGCACGCTATGTCTTCGATCAATTCCATTCGGTTAAAGAATGAGCAGGGCAGTGATTCGGCTGCCACGCCCGCCACCGCCACTAGGCGTGCGGGTTCGCGGCGCCCACGTACTCCGTATGCCTGGCTGGGTGTCGGCGTGGTGGGCATTGGCATCGGTGTCGGCGCAGCCCTGGCTGGTGGGGCGGGGGTGGCCCGCGCCGACGCGACCGCAGCAGACTCGACGTCTGCATCGGTGAGCGGGCATTCGCAGGATCGCGGTGCGGTGAACCGCTCTGTGCAACGAGCCAGTGTGTCCGGCGCCGGCGCGGCCCGCTCGGTGGCCCCGGCGGCTGCCCGCGCTTCGGCGGCCTTACCGGCACGGTCGGTGTTGGGTGCCCGATTGCCTGGGGCGGCTCGACCGCAACGAGCAGCATCAGACGTGTCAGCTCCGGTGGCAGCACCGGCGGCGAGTTCAACAGTCGAAGCGCTGACGGTCTCGCAGGTCTCGTCGCGCTCCGTCGCTCCAAGCTCGGCCCGCACTGCTGCTCGCACGGTGCGGGGGCAGGCGGTGCGTGTGTCGGCCGAAGAAATTAATACCAACGTTGCAACCTTGAATGCTGTGCAGTTGATTAACCGCTCCTCCGGTGCTGTCCAGAACTGGATTGCCGGTCTGCCGCCCAGCCCGGTCAGAGACTTCCTGCAACAGGGACTGGTGTTCGTGCG
>CAIOYU010000509.1 GCA_903862565.1 uncultured Actinomycetes bacterium
GCGAACGTAACAGAGCACCCAGTTTCGCGCCGTCAGAGAACCGCCTCGGCCGCGCGGCGATCACAGCGGTACGGCCGGCAACGGCCCCCTGAAGTCCTGAATAAAACATGAGAGAATTTCCAAAAGGCTCCGGGAGGTGACCGAATTGAACAACCCCCCGGCCATGTCGCCTGAGCTGACGGTCCGCATTTTTGACGCGGCGATCGCGGAGTTCGTCGCATCAGGCGCCGACAAGTTCAGCACCGAGGCGGTCGCCCGCCGAGTGGGCGTCGATGCGGCCGTGATCTACGCCCGCTGGCGCGACAGCCGTGTGCTGCTGATGGATGCCATGCTCACCCGTGCCGACCAACTCCGCCCGAACCTGGACACCGGCAGCCTCAGCGGCGACCTTGAGGCGGTGGCGGCCTCGGCGGCGGCGATGGCCGACAACGATTTGGGCCGGCAGTGGTTCCACCGGCTCCTGCCCACCGGCCGCGACGTCGACTTGTCCGAGGTCGGTGGCGATTTCTGGGCGGCAGGACTCGGGTCACTCGAGCCCGTCCTGAAGCGCGCCGCCAAAAATGACGAGTTGCGGCCCGGCGTCGATCCGCGCGAGGCGATCCGCATGTTGACCGCCGCGCTGTTTTACGACGTGATCTTCACCGACGCCCCCGTCCGCCCGGAGTACGCCGCACAGGTGCGGGAGATCTTTCTGTACGGCATCCTCGGCGGCGAGACCCACGACGCGGCATTGCGGAGGGACTTCGAGGCCCGTGAACGCGCCCGGGCACTGCTGCGCGCCACCACCGACGCCATGCTCGACCCGCAGGCATTACTGGAGGCGGTTCGCGACGACGACGCGCACGTCGTCGACTTCACTTTCAGCGAAGTCAACCCCGCGGCATGTGACTACCTCCAGCGACGACGCGAGGACCTCCTCGGTGCCAGTCTCATCGAGACATTGCCGGGATTCGACGTATCGGGACTACTCGCCCGGTATGCGCACTGCGTGAACACCGGGGAGCCGTTGATCGCCGAGGATTTGCCTTACTACAACCGGCGACATCAGCAGGTGCGCCACTACGACATGCGAGCGGCACGGGCAAGCTCGGACTGGCTGAGCGTGACCTGGCGGGATGTCACCGAGACCTACCAGGCCAACAGACGTGTCTGGGAATCGGAGGATCGCTATCGCCTGCTGGCCGAGAACGCCTGGGATGTCATCTGGACGATGGCGCTGGACGGCACGATCACCTACGTCAGCCCGTCGGTCGAGCGGGTTCGCGGCATCACCCCGCAGGAGGCGATGACCCAGCCCCTCGAGGAGATACAGCCGCCGGAATCTGCCGCCCGGGTCAACGGTTACTACGCGGACCTTTTCGCCGCGATCGCCAATGGCACCGAACTGCCGGTGTTCCGCGGCGAGCAGGAGTACTACCGCAAAGACGGCTCCATCATGACCGGCGATCTCGAGGTGATCCCGCGCCTGAACGCCGACGGCGAGGTCACCGAGATCCTCGGCGTGACCCGAGACATCAGTGACCGCAAGCGATTTGAAGCCTCCGAAGCCCGCTACCGCGAGCTGATCGAGAACTCGATCGTCGCGACGAGCATGACCACTCCCGACGGCCGCTACGCGATGGTCAACCCGGCGCTGTGCGATTGGCTCGGGTATGACGAGGCCACGCTGTTGACCAAGACCTGGCAGGAGGTCACCGTCACGGTGGACACCAGGAGCCGGGCGATGTCGGTGAGCGAAGCGGCCGCCGACGGCCAACCCGGCGAGCTGGGCAGAGCGGCGGATCTGCTGGCCGGGCGGGCACACACCTATCAGGGCGAGCGGCAGTTCATCCACGCCGACGGCCGCCTCATCTGGGGATACGTCTCTGCGTTCACTCTGCGTGACGACAACGGCGAGCCGAAGTATCTCGTCGGCCAGATCATCGACATCACAAGGGAAGTCGAGTCCCGCCGGTAGTTCCCGAGAAGCGTGTGATCAGCCCCGTTCGGGCCTCAGCGCCGCACCCCATCGCAACGGGTTCAGATTGCGGAACGGGTCATTGTGCCGCAGTTGCTGAAGATCAGCCAGGACGGTCTCCAGTCCGGTCCGGGCACGCTCGGTGACGGTGGCTTCCCACTGTTCGGACTTCATGCGGGCGGGTCGCGTCGTCGACATCGGTTGCCCGAAGCGCAGATACATCCGCTGCGGGCGCGGCAACAGCGTGGGACCCACCCCGCGAGCCAGCGGTAACCCGACTCCCGGGAGACCGTGCAGTCGCTCTCCGAGGCTTCGCGTCACCCGCTCCCACGTCCCACCTCGCTCGACGAGACTCCGGTAGACGTCATCGCCGCCCACGAGGCCGACCGGGACGATCGGATAGTCGTGCGCGATCGCCAGACGCGCGAAGCCCGCGCGCCCCTTCCAATGCAATTGATATTCCTCGCCCTTGAACTTGAGCATGTCCCGGCCACCACCGGGGAAGACCAGGATCGTCTCGTCGCGTCGCATCAACTCCGCGCCGACATCCGGTTGCCCCGGAACGGCTCCGGCCGCTTCGACCAGATCTCTTCGCAGGCCGGTCATCTGAGTGACAGCACGCGTGGCAAGACCCCGGACGTGAACACCGAGGTGACGATGCACGAAGTACGGAATCATCACGACCTCCGGCCAGCCGGCTGAGGTGTGGTTGCCGACAAGCAGAAACCGTCCATCGCTCGGCAGATTCTCCAATCCGTCGACGTAGACGCGCGACAGATCGACCGCGGGGTTCAGCGCATCGGCGACGGAGAAGATCGCCCTTCTCAGCGTTTCCACCCGAGGCGGGGGGTCGATCAACCGGTCGAGTGCTTCCGCGGGCGGTGCAGTCTTCATGGTGTTCCCTTCTCCGGGGCGGCGACAGACCCAGCGTAGCGCGAGACTGACCAAATGACGATTTCGGTCAGTTCACCCACTACGGGAGACGAACCCGATAAGGTGGACCAGGTGAGCGTGCCGGATCGAGACCTGCCGGAACTGCACTCCGCCAAGGCCGCACGACTGCTCTCCGCCGCCGGCGATCTGCTGATCGGCCGTGGCGCAAAGGGATTCACCGTGGCCGACGTGGCCGCACGCGCCCACGTCGGCAAGGGCACCGTCTATTTGTACTGGCCGACCAAAGAGGATCTCCTGATCGGGCTGATCGGCCGCGCCTTCCTCGGGCTTCTCGACGACCTGATCGAGAGGTTGACCGCCGAGCCCGACCTCGCCCGACCCTCACGCTTCTGCCCGGCGATGCTGGAGATAGCGACCAGCCAGCCGCTTGTCGCAGCGTTGCAGCGCCGCGACGGCGATCTGCTCGGAGTCCTTGCCGAGCATCCACGATCCCTCGCGCTCGATGGCGCACTCGGTCCCGGCGCCGTTCTCCACGCCGTACTGCCGATCTGGCGTAGCCACGGACTGGCCCGCAGCGAGTGGGACCTCAGCGATCAGACCTTCGCCCTGCGCTCACTGATCACCGGTGTCGCGTTCGCGCTGATCAACCCCGGCCCGCAGCCCACCGGAGTCGACGATCCGTTGTGCGTCCTGGGCACCGCGGTCACCGCGATCCTGGGACCCGAACGCGCAACCGGGAAGCAACTCCGTTCGGCTGCTTCGGAAATCGTGGACTTTCTCCGCGAGGGCCAGGCGGCCGCACTGGCCCTCATCGACCCGAACGACGGGTCCTGAAGGCCCGGGGTCACCGCGTCACGACCATTTTGATCGCAGGTTCCAGCCAACGGTCGCCTGCCTGTTCCCAGGGCACGACGGTGGTCGGCACCACCAGCGGATCAATCCGCCCGGAAGCGACCAGGTCAAGGACCTCGGGCAGGTATCGCCGGGAGTCGGCTCGAGAGGTGTGGAAGGTGATACCGCGGGTGTACATCTCCAGAAGCGGAAGCGGGGTCAGCGGCGCGAAGTGAATCGTGACCGGGGTGATCCGGCCGTAGGCCTCGGTCGAGCGGATTGCGCAGTGCAGTCCCTCCACAGCAAGGGATCCCGCGATCACGATGGGCGCCCTGTCGAGTCGGCGCGGAAATTCACCACGCAGATCGGTGATCTCGGCTCCGAGGTCGGAGGCGGCATCGAGCCGGGCCGGATCGGTGTCGGCATAGCGGACCCGTCCCGCCCCGAGCGCGCGTGCACACAGGATGGCGTACAGGCTGATCGACGGCGCGTCGCCGCCGACGATCAAGACATCGGCTCCGGGGCGCTCACGCAACCCGTCGACGACGGTGCGGTAGGCGTCGATGACATTGTCGGGGATGGTCGCCAGGGCGACGTCGTCGATAGACTCCGGGGCTACGACAAGCATGTGCTCAGCGTCTGGAACCAACAGCAGATCGGCCACCCCACCGCCGTGGCCACCGCCGGACTCGCCGAACCCGAAGGCCGCGCCAGCCCGCGCCTGATTGGGTTCACATGCGGCGTAATGCCTTTCGAAGCAGGCCCGGCACGTTCCGCACGAGACCTGGAACGGCACTGCGACGCGCTGCCCCGGCTCGATCCGCGTGACTCCCGCGCCGACGGCGATTACCTCGGCCGCGATCTCATGTCCCACCGGGAATGGTCCGGGGAAGATCCCGAAGGCGGCCATCGCGGCATCCAGGTCGCAGCGCGATACCGCCAGAGGGCGGACGATGGCCTGTCCCGGTCCGGGTTCCGGATCGGGCGCGTCCTGCCATTCGAGCCCGCCGGGCTCGACGAACACCAACTGCTGCACTGTTCCGCTCCTCAGTCCCAGTTTTCAATCGTGCCGGGCAAATCCTCGTCACCCCGATCCGCGTGGTTTTCGATGACCGGGCGAACTGTCTGGATCCTGAGTGCCGGCATGCCGCGGCACCACCCGGAGTTCCAATTCAGCCCTGACGTCATGAACCGTTAAAATAGACGCCAGCAACAACTCTCAGGGGATCTTGCTCTGGCGATGTTGAGGGCTATCGCCGTCCCGGTTCGGGGTTCACCACTCCCTGCTCTTCTGCACGTTCGGGACGAAGTTCAGCCGCAACGATTCTCAGCAAAGTCCCCTCTCGTCGTGTTCGTTTGTTGTACGGTCCCGTCTCACTACTTGGCCTGCGCCGCTGTCCACAGGCGCACCTCACACAGGAGGAATGAATTATGGGGGCTTCACGATTCATCGGCCGGGTCGGCGGACTGGCAGTGGCCTTCGGAGTGGGGGCAGCGTGGTTCGCCGTTGGCACTGCCTCCGCCGACACCGAGGCGACGACGGCCTCTGACACCCGGGCGCAGACGACGAACGCGCCGGCCACATCTGTGCGGTCCACGCACCAGGCCCGGACAGCGCCCCGCGCAGCCGCCAAAGGCGTTGTCAGGGAGTCCAATCGCCGAATCACGGCGGTCAGTGCACCTGTCGCCACACCACCGGCCGCGGCTGCCACAAGCGTCAAGACCGCCGCCCCGAGAGCAGATTCAGTACTGCTGCCGGCCGCCCGTCGTGGCCCGGCCAGGGCGGCCCAGGTCGCCAGCCAGGCCTCAGCCCAGGCTTCTGCGGTGGGTAGCGGCTCCCTCGCCGTCAACCCGTCGGTCGCCTGGGGCGGGAAATTCGACGGGAAGGCCTACCCCGGCATGTTGGTCGGCACCGTTGGCGCCACCTCGTCGAACACATTGACCTACAAGCGGGTCTCCACTCCCAGCCTCGGCGGAAAACTCGGTGCGATCAGCGACAACATCTTTTCGCAGGCCACACTCTTCAGCAAGAACGGCGAATTCTTCTACATCCCGGACGCCAAAGCGCTGACTACCGCCGGCACGACCGAAACCTTCAAGATCCGCGTCTCCGAACAGACCAAATTCGACGAAGCCCTGGTCAGCATCCCCCTCGTCGGGCTCATCGCCCCGACCGTCATCGGCCTGCTGCAACAGTTACCGCTCGTCAGCAGCCTGCTGGCGCCGTTGATCGGCGCCTCCCAGGTGGTGGCCTTCAACGTCAAACCCTACGAACTGGCCGCAGGCCAACCAACCGCGTTCACCACCAAGGTGGAGTCGTTCGACGGACTCATGGTCAGCGCCAACTACTTCCCCGCGACGAACGTCGCCACCGGCGCGGTGACGTCGGCGCCGACCGTCCTCCTCGGCCCCGGGTTGGGAACCCCCGGAATCACCAACCCCACCGACCCGAACGGGCAACTCGGGGCGACCGAGTTGGGCAGCCTCACCCCCGGCCTGCCGGTGCTGCGTGACGGCCGCTGGATCTCTACCGATGGCGGCCCGTCCTACATCGCCTCCACCGGCTACAACGTCGTCAGCTGGGACCCCCGGGGCAGCTTCGCCACCAAGGATCCCAGCCTGCCCGGCATGCAGATCGACGCCCCGTTCTACGAAGCGCGCGACACCTCGGCCCTGATCTCCTGGCTGACCACCACCGACAACCCCGCGCAGTCTCAGGTGCAGGCCACTCAAGGCGACCCGTTGATCGGCATGGTGGGCGGCTCCTACGGCGGCGGCATCCCGTGGACGACGGCGGGCACCGACCCGCGCGTCGACGCCATAGCCCCGGAGATCTCGTGGAACTCGATGCTCAGTTCCCTGTATCCGAACAACAACCAGTTCAAGACCGCGTTCGGGACCCTGCTGGCGGGGCTGCTGCTGTCCTCCGGGACCGACGTCAATTCCCAGGTCTACAAGGGGGTGCTGACCGGCGACCTGTTTGGCTGGCTCAGCGATACCTCCCAAGCCGTACTGGCCAGCGCCGGCCCGACCGTCCTGGTCGACAAGATCACGTCTCCCGCACTGATCTTCCAGGGCATCCAAGACATTCTGTTCCCGCTGAATGAAGCGGTGACCAACGCCCAGTCGCTGGTGGCGGCGGGTACCGAGACCAAGATGGTGTGGTTCTGCGGCGGCCATGGCCAGTGCAACGTCCCGCTCAACGAGCAGCAGGCTGATCGCGGCTTCGTCGACAACCTCAAGTGGCTCGACCGCTATGTGGTCGGCATCAACGATGCGTCCACTGAAGTCACCACCTTCCAGTGGTACGACCAACTCGGCGGCTACCACAGCTCGAATCGCCTGCCGTTCCAAACCGGGTTCAACCTGCCGACGCCGCTGACGCAGACGGGCCCCGGGGGCTCGCTGGGGCTGTGGCCGCTCATCGGCGGATCCGGTCCCGGCTTGGTTCCCGGCGTCTTCCCGCTCCTGGCGCTCGGCAACGGGAGCCCCGCCCGGAACGCGATCAACCTGACCGTCACTCCCCCGGCGAACAGCCAGATCGTGGGCGCTCCCAACCTGTCGTTCAGCTACAAGGGCTTCGGCAGCGCCCGAACGGTGTACGCGCAGCTGGTCGACGACACGACCAAGAAGGTGCTGGGCAATATCGTCACCCCGATCCCGGTGGTGCTCGACGGCAAGGAGCACACCGTCGACATCCCGATGTCCGACATCGCCTACACCACACCCTCGGGTGGCACGCTCAAGTTGCAGATCACCAGCTCGGCGACGAACTTCGAGAACTTCACGACGGTCGGCTTCATCAAGATCGGCGACATCACGGTGAAGCTGCCGATCCACGACCAGTCCGTGTGAACCCACACGGACTGGCCAACCGGGTGGGGTAAGTAACCGCGTCGCTCAGAGGGTCAACGTCGGCGCGGCGGGGGTCAGGGTGACGATCATGTCGTTGAAATCGCGGTCATCGCCCAGCTGCCACGGGCGCTTGTCCTCGAAGCCGAAGCTCACTCCGCGGTCCGGGGCGACCAGGCTCAGGGCCTGGTTCGTCCGGAACGGATTGGCTGCGGCGTAGGAGCTGATCAGGTTGCGCTCGCTGCCGTTTACCAGCAGCAGCGTCCCGTAGTTGCGATTGAGATCCAACGGCAGATCGGTGCGCTCGACCGTCTGACCGAAGGCCGGCATGTCCTCGGGGCCCAGCACCAGACCGAGGTGCTTGGCGTTGTCCAGGGCGGCTTTGAGGTAACCGATCTGTCCGGGCTTCCAGATCCGACCCTTGCTGTCGACCACGGCCCCGGTCACCGGATCGGCTTCGTAGAGCGCCAGCCCGTCGGGCCGGCCGGACAGCCGCCGCACGGTGAGTACGCCGCCGCTCTGGGCACTCGTCGTAGTTCCGGTACCAGGCAGGGTGAAGGTGGCCAGCACGTCGTCGCTGGGGTCATCAGCCTTGCCGGCGGCGAAGCGGGCCACCGCCCCGTTCGCGGTGACCTCGAGGCTCTCCAATGTCAGGTCGCGGCCGTTGAGACGGGCGGTGGGCGTCCAACTGCCCGCGGCCACCCGGCCCGATCCGGCCCCGCCCACCGATTTGCGTTCGGTGCTCTGCCAGTTCAGGTTCGGGTCGCTGCGGAACAGATCCTCGGCCTGGATCGACCCGCTCTTGGCGCCACGGGCCCAGAACGCCAGCAGCGTCGACTTAGCGCCGTTGCTGAGGCCGAAGTTGACCAGACCCGAACCGCTGTCGGTGCGGGTGGCCTGCACGGTTTGGGTCTGCGAGAGCTGCAGCTGCGATCCCTGCTGCACAACAGGGCCGGTCCACGTTCCGTAGTTGAGGCCCAGTTGGACGTCGTCGGCCAGGGCGATGCCGCGGAAGTTGACCTGGTAGCTGGAGGTGGCGTCGCCGCTGTATTTCACCCGCAGTGCGCCCGGGGCGGCCAGTTGGTTGAGGGTCACCTTCGCGGTGCCGTCTCCGACGGTGGCCGTTCCCACCTGCTGACCGAGCGCATCGATCAGGCTCAGATCCCCGGCCTGCGGTGCCAGGTATTTCTGCTGGGGGCCCTTGCCGGTGTAACCGGTCGTCAGGGGGGTGTTCGCCAGAAGCTGGCGGGCGGTCTGCGAGGGCGGCAGCAGTGAGAGATCCACCGCGCCGAAAGCACCTGCCGCACTTGCGGTTCCCCCGGCCACGGCGGTGTCGGTCATCAAGTACCAGTCGTGGTACGGATCGGTGTCGCCGGGCCGGCTGGCAGCCAGTGCGTACTGGGCTTGCATATCGATGTTGATCCCGACGAGCAGCGACCTGTTCTCCGGCTCGTCGACCGTGGCAACCGTGCTCGAGCCGCAGTTGTTGCACTGCTTGATCGCGTTGGCGACCTGGTCGTACCCGGACCCGGGATTCACCAGGGTGACGCCGTTGAGTTGGCCACCACTGAAGCTCAATTGCACCACCGCCCGTGACGGATCAGAGTTACTGAAGCCGAGCGGGTTGGTGGGGTTGTTGCCGAGGATCTCGAAATCCTGAGTGACATCGAGATAGCTGCTGCCGGCCACCGAAGCGGATTCGAAGTACCCGTTCCCTTTGTTCACCAACTGGACATTGGTGACTGAGCCGTCAGCAGCGACGTCGAAGCTGAACATGCCCAGGTCGTCCGCTTTGGCGGTCGTGGGTTGCCACTGCTTGTAGAACAGGGTGCTCGGATCGAAACTGGTGACACCCTGGCTTCGGCCGATCAGCGCGATGGCCGGATCGACCGGCTGCGCGGTCTGGTAGTGGATCATCATGTAGCTGTCGCCGGCGTCGAGTTGCGCTGCGCCCGAGCCGAATCCGTACAGACCGGAGAGATCTTCCTGGCCGGGCTCCAGGAGGCTCAGGTAGGTCGGCTGCTTGAGGCTGAAGGTCTTGGGAACCCCGGTGTTCGGGTCGGTCGTGATGCTGGTGATCGTCAGTTCGGCCGGGTCCTTGTCCGGGTCGTAGCCGGTGCCGACAGGCCAGTTGTCCTTGCTGTAGCTGTAAAAGCCGCTCACCCCGACGGTGGTGGGACTTGCCTTCTGGTAAGCGTTCACGGCGGAGGCTTCAGAGTTCGGGTCAGCGGTCGTGCCGAACTTGTTGATGTCGTAGTTGTACTTGGGCGAACCGTCTGCGTTGGCACCGATGAGATTGTCGAAGTTGATCGGTGACAGCACATCAGTGCCGTAGGGGGCGAGGTTGAGCGCGTCGAGGGACTTTCCGCTGTCGCCGATGGTGAAGAAGGGGATTCCCGTGCCGATCCCATCCGTGAACGGCGTCATCTCCAGTGCGCGCCCGTAGGCGTGGCTGTGGCCGTTCATGTAGGCGTCGAACATGGGCTTTTCGGCGTCGTCCTGCAGCCCCTGGAGGAAGTTCAGGACTGCCGGGTTGCTGGTGTAACCGTCGTCGGCAGGGCTTCCGCTATTGCCGACGTGATAGGCGGGGTGATGGCCCATCACGATGTTCCAGACCGCGTCGGAGCTTGCCAGATCCTCCTTGGCCCACAGGAACATCTCCCGGCCGATCGACGGCGCGCCCAGCGGCACACTCGGGTCCTGGAACCAGGCCTTGGATGCGGTCACCGGCTTGCGGACGTCGTAGTTCAGGATCTTCGTCAGCTTGTCGGTCTGTGCGTTCGGATCGTTGGAAAGCGGATCTCTCGTTGTGTTCTCGATGTTGGGGGCGAAGTTGAACGAGTAGTAGCCGGCGTCGGTGAGCAGGCGACTGGTGTCGATGATCGTCACGTGGATCAGCGGTCGTCCATCACCGGCGTCGCCGAGGTCGACGCCGTAGTACATGCCATAACCGTTCGGATCCAACTTGCCGATATTGAGGCTGCCGGGCTTGAGATTGCCGGGGTTACCCGCCCCGAGATACGCGTGGTAGTCGAGTAGCCCTTGTGTGCTGCCGACCTTCTTGGTGACGAACCCGAGGATGTCGGGTTGGAAGGCCGGGTCGGGATTATTGATGTTGTTCCGATAGTCGTAGGCGTCCGGGCCGATGGGCGGCCCGATGTATTGGGTGTCCTTGTCGACCTCGGTGATGCTGGCATTGCTGTATCGGGTGCCCAGAATCGTCGCTTCGTCGTGATTGCCGGGAACCTCGAAGTAGTGATTCACCCCGTCGGGGCTGCCACCGGGCTTGGTCGGATCGGTCGGGTTGGGGAAGCCGTTGGGGTAGTTGTAGAGGTTGTAGGGCCACTTCGTCTGGCCGGGGGTCGCAGCGACGCCGCCGAGGGTGGCGTCGGTGTAGATCGAGCCGGGCTGGGTGTAGGCCGGCGGGGCGTACGGAGCGATCCAGTTGTTGTAGTACTGGCCGATGTTGTAATCCAGCATCGTGGTGGAGGCCGAGTTGTAGGACTCGTCGCCGAGTTGGATGACGTCGCTGGGATTCCAGCTGCGCATCATCTCCGCCACGGCCTGCTGCTGCGGGCCGCTGGCCCCGGTGTCCTTGCGCTTGTAGCCGCCCGGCGAGTAGTAGAAATTGGTGCCGTTGGTGTAGGAGTTACCGGCATCGCCGAAGACCGCCAGCCGTATGGCGGGGTCGACGGGGGCTGCCGCATTGGCCGCCGGCGGCGAGGTGTTGACCACCGGCGCCGCGACGGCCCCCGAGGGCAATGCGGTGCTGCTGGTACGGGGTAATGCGGTGCTGCTGGTACGGGCCCGGTTCGCCGCGGGCCCGCGAACGGTGGCCGCGGGCCGGGGAGCGCTCCCGTCGCCGGATGACGCATGGGAGTGCGTGGGCGCGGTAGAGCGCCGAAAGGGGGAAGAACTCTGGCCGCTGCGGGCTGTTGCGGACCTCTCCGGACCCGCCGAACCGGATGCCGCGCCGTCATCGGCGTTCGCCACGGGGGCAGCTGACAAGGCGATGCCCGCCGCCGCGACGGCGGCTCCGGCCGAAAGCCACATCACCACCGGAAGCACCTGTCGACTGCTGACGCTCGTGTTCTTCCGCGGATTGCTAACTGCCATGAGCTGACCCCTTCATCGTCGAGGCCCGCGGACTTGCGGCCGGTCGTAAAGCTACCGACGCCGAAGGGATTAACAGCGGTTTCACAGAAGTCACTGCGCTGACCCGTCGGGCAGGCCGCCGAACTCGCCACGGCCGGTGCGCGATAGCAGTCATTGCGAGTCGCGGATCTCCCGACGAGGGCCGAAGCTCCGCCGATGGCCGCCTGGACGGGGCACCCCGCCGGACTGTGCGAGGGTGGTGCAATGGCGGGCATGGGCGATCTCCTCGATTGGGCGAGGCAAAAGGTCGCCGCGCAGGTTCCCAAGGCCGATCTGGACCAGCGTGACCCGGACTACATCCGGGACCAGTTGCCGGGACTGTGGCTGTTGGCCTCGTTGTACTTCCGGGCCGATGTTCGCGGGCTGGATCGCATTCCCGCGGACGGGCCAGTGCTGTTGGTGGGCAACCACAGCGGCGGCAATGTGCCCCCGGACACCTTTGTGTTCACCCTCGCGTTCTGCTCGTACTTCGGGGTCGAGCGGCCGTTCTACCAGCTTGTGCACAACCTCGTTGCGCTCTACCCGGCGTTGCGTTGGCTCCCCAAGTTCGGCACCGTGGCAGCCAGTCCCGACAACGCACGACTGGCGCTTGAATCCGGTGCTGCAGTATTGGTGTATCCCGGTGGCGACTATGAGGTGTACCGCCCATCGTGGCAGCGGCATGTCGTCGACTTCGGTGGCCGGAAAGGCTTCGTCCGCCTGGCCCGCGAGACCTCGGTTCCGATCGTTCCAGTGGCCAGCGTGGGCGGACAGGAGACGGCCTTGTTTCTTGGCCGAGGGCGGGGGCTCGCCCGACTGCTGATGCTGGACAAGCTGTTTCGGCTCAAGAGCCTGCCGATCTCTGTGGCATTGCCATGGGGCTTGAACGTCACCGATTGGTTGGGCCACATCCCGCTGCCGGCAAAGATCGTCATCGAGGTCCAGGAGCCGATTGAGGCCACCGACGATGATCAGGCGGTGTACGACGAGGTTGTGGCGAGCTTGCAGGCAGGTGTGGATCGGTTGGCCGCCGAACGTCATTTCCCGGTGATCGGCTGATGCGCGTCGAACGCCGCATCACCCTCAACGCCGATCGGGACACTGTATGGAAGGTGCTCAAAGACCCGGACGACTACCCGTCATTGCTTCCTCATCTGGAGCGGTGGGAGCCCGTCACCGAAGGCCCACCCGGCGTCGGGTCGCGCTACACCGTGCTGTGGGAGATCGGTGGGATACCGGTCGGTGGCGTGATTGAGGTGGTCGAGTTCGACACCGCGCGAGACCTGGCCTGGATCAGCATCACCGGCGTGACCCAACGGGGTCACTTCCGGCTGCGCGACGCCGGACCGGGCCGAACCACCGTGACCTTCCGACTCGCCTACCACTCCGACGGCGGACTGCTCGGTCTGATCGCCGACCGCATCGCGGCCCGTCAAGTCGGCCGATCGCTTTCGCAGAGCCTGAAAAATCTTCAGCGCCTGGTGGAGTCGTAGAGTTACCACGCAACGGAGATTCTCGACCATGCGCCGACGGACCCCTCAAGGCGTCACGGCGATACCCGGGGCGGCCGCCTCCGGGGTGCGCCATCTACTCGCCACCGCTGTCCTCGGCCCCCTTCTCCTGCTGCAGGGGCTCCACGTGCGCCGGGTCACGCCGCGGCTGCCTGAGCCTCCGGGACCGCGCTCAGGGCGGGCGGGCGCTGGTGCCCCCCTGCGCCTCCTGATTGCGGGCGACTCGGCCGCGGCAGGGGTGGGCGCCGCCTCGCAAGGCGAGGCACTGGCCGGCCGCCTGGTAGCGGAGTTGTCGGCGGGCCGCGCACTCGATTGGCGGTTGGAGGCGCAGACGGGCTACACCACCGCTGACGCGCTTGCACATCTGGCGGCGTTGCCGGCGGACCGCTTCGACGTCGTCGTGCTGTCTCTGGGCGTCAATGACGTGACCGGCGGCATCGGCCGCGCCCGTTGGCTGGCGCGCCAGACCGCGCTGGCTGACCTGCTGCAGGCGCGCTTCGCGCCGCGCGCTGTGCTCTTCACCGCGCTTCCGCCGATGCACCTGTTCCCGGCACTGCCGCAGCCGTTGCGCTGGTACCTGGGAGCCCGCGCCCACGATTTCAACGTCGCGCTCGCGGACTGGCTGCCGCGCCGTCAGGGGTGCCATCTGGTGGCGCCGGATTTCCAGCCGGATCAGGCGCACATCGCGAGCGACGGCTTCCATCCCGGGCCCGCGGCCTACGCGGCGTGGGCGACGCGGGTCGCGCGCGATATCGATTGCCTGTTCCCCCTCTAGCCACGGCTTCAGGTAATCCGAGCCGGGCAAACCGATCAACTAAAGTTGTCTTGGCCCAAACCCCGACGCGGACGGTCTAGTTCTCAATGAGTAGTCAAACGTCGAACAGAGAGAGTCCGGTGACAGACAGCAGCCGAAAGCTCGCGGCGCGCGGGGTGGTTCTGGGCGCCCTGGTTTCCGCGTCGGTGACGGCGGCAGTGAGTTCGGCTGGGGTTGCCGCCGCTACGTGCACGCCAACGTCGATACCCCGGCCCGGCGCGCACTGCGCCCCCGACGAGACCAGCTTCTCAGTCCCGCTCAATGGGAAGTCCCCGGTTTCGGCGCAGGCCCGCCCCAGCGGGTCCGGGGCGAGCACCAGTAACAGTGGCGGTTCCCCTACTGCCGAACCCCGGCCCGGGCCCAGAAGCCTCGGCACCAAGGATCACGTTCTGGTCGCCGAGAGCATGGTAGGCACCGATGCGTTCGGCCCCTATGGCTGCGAAGATTTCGTGGACGCCGCATTCGGCCTCACCACCGAAACCGGCATCGGTCACGACATGGCACTGTCCTTCTACCAGTCGCTGGCCGCCCGCGGGCTCGACCATCACGAAACGCCGATTCCGCGTGGCGCATTGGTGTTCTCCGCCGGCCCCTACGGGAACCATGTCGACATCTCCCGGGGCGACGGTACGTTCGTCTCCGGGGGCGTGCAGGGTCTTTCGCCCGGCTACGGCACTGGCCACCAGGTGCAGATCCTGCCCAGCGCCAACCTCGGCGCGTGGACGATGTACGGCTGGGTCTACCCCCCTTGGTAAGGGCTTTCCACGCCGCTACCAGTAAACGCTCGACAAGCGACGCCGGGCAGCCAAGCCTCCTGGAGGTAGCCGAATGACTGCTGACGAAATACAGAACAGGCCAGGCACAAAGCCCTGGGCCCGCACCTACAAGACCCGCGCCGAACGCCTGATCCCGGAGGGCCGCATGCAGCAGTCCGGGATGGCCAGCGCGGGGCGGGACATCTTCCGGCTCCCGGCCAACGTGCTGTTCATCCTCGGCATCCTGGACCTGATCCGCGGGGTCATGCACACCTTCCTGCTGCGCTGGGCCGGAGTGCACGTGGCCGGCTTCGACCCGGTCACCACGCCGTCGGACCAGTTCTTCATGTTGGGCGCCTTCGGGATCTCCAACTTCCTGACCGGGTTCCTCTACCTACTGATCAGCCGCAAGGCCCGGACACTGTCTCCCTATGTGCTGGCCATCATCCCGGCGACGTACCTGCTCGGCATGATCGGAATCGGGGTCGCGAACGTGAGCCCGCAGGCGGTTTTCGGCGGCAAGTACTTCATGATGGTGTACCTCGCGCTGTGCGTGGCAACGGTCGCCGTATTCCTGGCCCAAAGAGGTGCACAGCGCAAAAACCTTTGAGCATTGCGACATTCCGGTCCGGGTGTTCCATAGTGAACAGGGCGTCGACCTCCCACCACCTGACAGCAAACACACCAGGCCAGGGTTTTTAGGCCCTGGCCTGACGCTGGACGCATCGACGTCAGAGCACGCCAGGCGACGCGAAAACACCTGCGGGAACGTGAGAGTCGTTGACGGGGTCAACATCTCTCGTCGAACACCAATAAGCCACCCATGCCGCGAACCCTCATCCCCGCCGAGATGCTGCACGCCTCTTCGCTTTCAAGTCCGATCGCACCGTTGTACGGCCACCTAGACCGGAAAGCATCGCCGGAACGTTTCCAGGTGGCGGACCGGGCCTTTGATCCGCAGCTTTCGGGTGAGCACCGCCCACACCGGGTTCTTCTCACCGCGGGTGATTGCCAGCCAGGTGTCGGCGTCGGCATCCACCGACAGGTCGGGATCACCCGTTCGGCCCGGCTCGATCTGGAGGTTCCCGTGGTCGATGACATAGGTGGCCTGCAGCGAGCTGCTACCGCGGAAGGCGAAATGCACTCGCAGGGAAACGTCCTTGGCCGCTTTGGCGGCGAACACCAGGGGCGAGCCGGCGACGAAGGCCTCCACGTTCGCCGGGGCGAGACCGTTGGTGACGTGCCGCACCTGCTTGTGCGGGAAGCGGGCGCGGACGTGCGCTTCGGCGTCGCTGCCGGCCACCACGTAGACCGGTTCGGTCTTCTCGGTGAGTGGTCTCACGACCTCGGCCACGTGCTGCTGGCGGTCAGCGAGGTAGGTTCCGATCACGTCTTCTCCGGCCGGGCAGACCGACATGCAGTAGGCGGCCTTGTAGTTGGCGCCGAACGACAGGCTCTGCCAGACGCTGGCCGTCTCCGAGGTTGGCACCTTCTGCTGGTAATCCGAGCGTCCGGTGCTGTCGGCGACCTGACCGACCCAGTCTGCGAAGCCGCCGAGGAACTCGCGGTAGTTGTGTGTGGTGCAGGCCGCGAAGTCGAAGCCGCCGTCGGTTTTGATCGCCCCGACCGGGCAGGCCGCCACGCATAGTTTGCAGCCCAAGCAGGGATTCCAGTCGATGGGCTGCGCCTGCTGATCGTCCGTGATCTCGGCGTCGGTGAGCACCACCCCGATGAGGATGAAGTTTCCGAACCGGGGGTGGATGACGTTGCGGTGGATTCCCATCTGACCCAGGCCCGCGGCCACCGCGATGGGTTTCATCGAGATCGTCCAGATCTTGCCGGGGAATCGATCGACCTCCATCGGGAACCCACCCGGCGGGCACACGGCGCGGTGCCCCCGCGTCTCGAGTTCGCGGGTGATCCGCCGCGCCACCTCGTTGGTCTCGTCGATGCTGTGGTGGAATTCCCCGTTGGCCACCGAGCGGGCCGGTGCGCGGACGTTGCCGCGGTTCATCTTCACCACGAACGCGATCGCCGTGCGGGCCCCCGGCAGCAGCTCCTCGATGTCGGCCCGCTGTGCGGCCATGTCCTGCCGGTCCACCGACACCAGTCCGACGTCATCAGCACCCCACCGCAGGGCGAGCGCCCGGATCTCCTCGGCTCCGGCGGGGATCTTTTCCGGCCGCGCCGTGCGATCCGGGTAGGCCGTCAACGTCAGCTTCGTCGGTGCCGGCCGGTGCTGCGGCTGCTTGGTCCCATCGAAGATCGGCAGCCTCGGCAGCTCATCGTCGATGGCGTCAGCCATCACGGTGAACCTTGCACACGGCGGCCCAGACCGGTCCGGCTGCGACAGCGGTGAAGGGTGTAGTGGCCAACCCAGGCCCGCGGGCGACCACAGGCCGCGCTACACCGGCAGGAACCTGCCAACCACGACGATCACTGGACCCAGCCGAACCCGTGTTGTCGGCAAACGCGGTCGGTCTCGCCGCAAACACCGAACCCAACGCCAAGGCACCGACACGACCCACATAAAGCGAACAACGCGACATGAGGAAACTCACTCCAAACGACGACAACAGCTTTGCCCCAACCCTGCCATCCGACAGCCCCACGACACCCCAAAAACTACGGAATAGAGCGAGAACAGGCTCATGGAAGGTTCCAGCACCGCCATCAAAGAAGCGAGTACGCACCTTCGGCATTTACATGCCACAAACAAGACAGGCCAGGGCTTGGAACCCCGCCAACGGCCAGTTCGCGCGTCTCGTCCAGTTCGCGCGTCTCGTCCATTCAGTCCGGACGCGGCGGTTACCGTTGGCCGTGCAGTCAGCAAACGACGCAGGGCCGTCC
>CAIOYU010000510.1 GCA_903862565.1 uncultured Actinomycetes bacterium
ACCGCCAATTCGACGCTGCTGCTGGGGATTTCGATATCGAGCGGGTGCGTCCCGTCCGCAACGGCTATCTGGGCAGTTGCGGTCTGACCATCCCCCGTTTGGACAACGTCCGTCGGGCCGTGGACTTCGCCCGGGAGTGCGAACACATCATCGCGCGGTTCAACAGCGAGACCGGTTACAACCTGTCCCTGCGCGCCGGTATCGACACAGGAACCGTCAGCAGTGGCCTGCTCGGTGAGCCCTCGCCGGTATTCGACATGTGGGGGACGGCGGTGAACCTGGCCCACCGGATCAAGATCGGCGGACCGGAGGCGGGGGTGTACGTCACCTCGCGGGTCTACAACGTGCTCGGTGAGGCCGAGTCCTTCACCTCGGCCGGTGTTCTCGAGTCTGATGGGGTCAAGGAGCCGATCTGGCGACTGACGGAGCAGCAGTGATTTCCAGCGTGGTCGGCACCTCCTGGTTCTACTGGGCGGTCGGTATCGCGGTGGGATTCCCACTGCTGCTGATCGTGCTCACCGAGTGGCAGCACGGGTTGCGGCGACGGGGTAGCCCACTGGTGCGCCCGGTGAGCATGATGCGCAATTTCCTGGCACCGTTGGGAGCGCTGCTTCTGGTGATGATCGGGGCCACCCAGATGCCGGCCCGGTCGATTCCGGTGCGCATCGTGGGGACGTCGGTGGCGATCGTCGTGCTTCTCCTGCTTCTGGCCGCGCTGAAGGCCTCGTTGTTTTCCAATGCGCCAGAGAACAGTTGGCGTGGTCGAATCCCCGCCATCTTCCTCGACGTCATCCGATTCGCTCTGATCACCATCGGGGTCGGCCTCATCATGGCCTACATCTGGGGTGCGCACGTCGGTGGACTTTTCACCGCACTGGGCATCACGTCGATCGTGATCGGCCTGACGCTGCAGAACTCGGTGGGTCAGATCATCTCCGGTCTGTTGATGCTCTTCGAGCAGCCGTTCCGCATCGGTGAGTGGATCGAGACCACGGACACCAAAGGCCGTGTGGTTGAGGTCAACTGGCGTGCAGTCCACGTGCAGACATTCGGAGGTCTGAAGATCATTCCGAACTCGGTGCTGGCCGGGGCGGCCTTCACCAACGTCAGCCGCCCCGCCGGTCAGCATGCTGTCCGGGTGACGAGTGTGTTCGCCATCGAGGACAGGCCGGACCTGGTGTGCGCCATGCTGGTCCGGGTAGCCTCCCAGTTGCCGGAGTGCCACCCGGACCTGACGCCCAGCGCGTTTCCGCTCGGTTCGATGAAGTATCGCACCAAGATTCCACTGCTGACACCCGGCGACGACGGCACCGCGGAGACAACGTTCCTCCGGTGGATCTGGTACGCCGCGCGCCGTGAGGGCCTGCACCTGGATGAGGCCTGCGACTTCTTCTCCGATCCCGAATTGGTTGCCGACGCGGTCCGCACCGTGGTCGCGCCTACCCTGCGCCTGACCAGCGAACAGCAGAAAGCGATGGCGGCGCACTCCACCATCGAGCGCTACGGCGCCGGGGAACTCATTCAACTCAGCGGCACAGTGCCGGAAGCGATCTCGTTCATCATCTCCGGAAAGGTCCTGCTCACCGCAGATGCCGCGGACGGTACCCGCACCGAGGTGGGCACCCTCGACGAGGGATCGTATTTCGGGCAGAGCACCTTGATTCGGCACCCCGTCAGCGGTACATCGTTCGCGGCGGACGAGGTGGCCGTCGTCCGCGTCGAACGTGAAGCGATCGAGAAGGTCCTGCACAAGAACCCGGCCCTGCTCCAGGAATTCGGCCACGCCATCGACGAACGCCGGGCACGTGTGCATAGGGCCCTCGCCGGGGCAGCCGGTGCCGAGGACGGAACCGCCGATGCCCAGACCACGGGCCCCGTCACCGACGCCGGGGCGTGACTTGACCGAACCGCTACGGGATGACGATGTCGTCGTCGAGGTGGCAGGTGCGACGGTCGGCGGACGGCTGACCGTCCCACCGGAACCGCGCGGCATCGTGGTGTTCGCCCACGGCAGCGGCAGCAGCAGGCACAGCCCGCGCAACCGCTTCGTGGCCGAGGTGCTGCAGTCCGCCGGGCTGGCGACCCTGCTGTTCGACCTGTTGACCCCCGAGGAAGAGGCCAACCGCGCCAACGTCTTCGACATCGACCTTCTGGCAGCCCGCCTGGTGGGCGTCACTGTGTGGCTGCGCTCGATCCCCGATGCCGCCGGCCTGCCGGTGGGTTACTTCGGTGCCAGTACCGGCGCGGGTGCTGCACTGCGCGCCGCCGCCGACCCGCGGGTGGACATCGTTGCGGTGGTGTCCCGTGGCGGGCGGCCCGACCTGGCCGGCGCGGCATTGCCGCATGTGAAGGCTTCCACCCTGCTGATCGTCGGGAGCCGCGACGAGACCGTGCTCGACCTCAACCGGCAGGCGGCCGCCGCGATGACGGCGGAGTGCCAGATCGCCGTGGTCCCCGGCGCCACCCACCTGTTCGAAGAACCCGGCGCACTGGAGCAGGTAGCAGTGCTGGCCCGGGAGTGGTTCACCGAACATCTCACCCCAATCCCGTTGGAGCCCTGATGCGTAACGACGTTCTGATCAGCGCCGCCGAACTGCTGCAGGCGCCTGACCGGCCCGCGATCCTTGATGTGCGCTGGCGCCTGGACCAACCCGACGGCCGCGCTGCCTACCTGGCCGGGCACATTCCCGGGGCGGTATGCGTCTCACTGGACGACGAACTCAGCGACCATTCGGTCGCCGGGCGCGGTCGACACCCGTTGCCCTCGGGAGCCGATGTGCAGGCCGCCGCGCGACGGTGGGGCGTGCGCAACGGCCAACCGGTCGTCGTCTACGACGACTGGAACCGGGCCGGGTCCGCGCGGGCCTGGTGGGTGCTGACGGCGGCAGGGTTACCCGATGTGCGGATCCTCGACGGGGGCCTGGCAGCGTGGACGGGCGCCGGGGGAGGGCTCGAAACGGGTTCGGCGACAATCGAAACCGGTGA
>CAIOYU010000511.1 GCA_903862565.1 uncultured Actinomycetes bacterium
GACCGAGTGCCGCGACGACGGCCGCGGAGCCTGGGTCGAGCTCACCAAGCAAGGGCGCGCAGCCATCGAACGCGCCGCCCCGGGCCACGCAGCGACTGTCCGCCGGCTGATCTTCGACAATCTCACGCCCGAGGAAATCGAGGTCATGTCCGGTGTCATCGACAAGGTGCTGAGCCGGTTACCCGCCGACAGAACCAGCGTTCCTGAGAGCATGGCGCCATGACTCTCGACGTCCGACTGGCCACTGACCGCGACGTCCCGGGCCTTACGGCGCTCGAGGCACGTCACTACATCGGCAACCTCGACCCGGCCGACCAAGCGGACGGATTCATCTCCGTCCTGCATTCTCCGGAGTGGTTCGCCCGTGCCATCGACAGCGGCGGTGTGCACGTGGCGGTGACCGAAGACGACGAGGTGGCCGGGTTCATCGCCGTCACCGCTCCGCCGGATCCCGCCACAGTCGGCCTGCCGGCGATCGTCCGGACGATGCTCGAGCTCAGCGAAACCGTGGAGATGAACGGAAAGCCCATCGCAGCGCAGCGATTCGCTCTCCGCGGCCCGGTCTGCATCGCCGAGACGGCGCGCGGCCAAGGGGTGTACTCGACGTTCAACTCCGTCACTCGGAGGGCCTATCGCGACCGATTCGACATCGGTGTGTTGTTCGTCGCCGCCGGCAACCCCCGGTCGCTGCACACCACGACAACAAAACTCGGCGCCAACCCGCTGGCCGAATTCGAGGCCGACGGCAGGCACTATCACTTTCTGGCCTACGAGTTCGGTACCGAACCCGAATCAAATCCGCCACTTCCGCACTGAGCCTTCATCGACTGTATCGAGCCCCGTGTCGGCTTGGTGGAGCTGCAGGGCTACGCCACCCCGCTGCTACTTATTTAACGAAAGTTTCTATGCGTCAACGCTTTTTGGGATGCAGCGTGGTCTCGATGTTGGCGGACTGATCAGCTTTGGCGCTCTTTGCTGCCCGCTTCTCTTTCAGGGACTTGCCCGACTTTTTTGTCATGGTTTGGCGGGGAGATTTATCCGACATGACTTGCCCACTTCACATTGGAGACCTGACCGGTCCCGATTACCTGACCCTACGCGCATCTGCACGGACGAGTGGGTTCCGGGGACGGGCGGGATCGGGCGCCACGCGCCGCTGGTGGGTGCCGCCGGGGGAAAGCTTGGCGCTTCAAGGTCTGATCTGGCGCTACCCCAGGGTGCGTTGGTAGCGCCGCATCCCGGCGATCCACCGGTCGTAGTCGGCGGCCTTCTGCCGGTACATGGTCAGGACCTCCGGATGCGGCAGGACCAGGAATGTCCCCTCGTCGATGGCCTGGAGCACCCGGGCGGCCACCGCCTCCGGACCGATCACTGCACCGGCACTGGCGACGGCGGCTCCGGCCACCCGCATCTCCGCCTGAGGCGAGTCGAACATCGCGCGCAGCAACGGGGTGTCGACACCCATCGGGCACACGCAGCTGACACCGATTCCGCTGTCGCCGTAGTTGATGGCCAACCATTCGGCGAACCCGACGGCAGCGTGCTTGGTCACGCTGTAGGGCGCGGCACCGAGTTGGGTCAGCAAGCCGGCAGCCGAGGC
>CAIOYU010000512.1 GCA_903862565.1 uncultured Actinomycetes bacterium
CTAGACGGCCCCGGCGAAGCCGTTCTGACGCCACGCCTCGTACGCCGCGACAGCTGCGGCGTTGGACAGGTTCAGCGACCGCCGCCCGGCGAGCATCGGGATGCGTACCTGTTCGGTGATGTGCGGGTCTGCCAGCGCCGCCTCCTCCAGGCCCGTGGGTTCGGGGCCGAACATCAGGACATCCCCGGGGCGATAAGCGATCTCGGTGAACGATTTCTCGGCGTGGGCGGTGAACGCATACACCCGTTCCGGAGCCAGGGCGGCCCACGCCGCGTCAAGCGACGGGTGCACAGTCACTGACGCCAGATCGTGGTAGTCCAGTCCGGCACGGCGCAGTTTCGGTTCGGACAGATCGAAACCGAGCGGCTCGACGAGGTGGAGTTCGCATCCGGTCGCGGCCACCATCCGGATCGCGTTGCCGGTGTTGGGCGCGATGCGGGGTGAGAAAAAGAGAATGCGGAACAACGCGCCGGGTCTAGCGGCTCTGCTGATCGATCAGGGACTCGATCAGTTCGACGATCCGCTGCTGGCCCGCGGCAGTCGCGTCCAACTTGCCGCGCATCTCGGCGAACCCGCGATCGACCTGGCCGAACCCGCGATCAACCTGCTCGAAACGCCGATCGACGTGACTGCGCAGGTCAACGAAATCCTTTCGGAGAGCGTTGAAACTCGCCGTCGTGGCACTACGAAAGTCGCGGATCTCGGCTCGGATCTCCGAGACATCGCGGTCGGCGGCACCGGCGAGGACCCGTGCCGCCGCGGCATCCTGCTCGACCGCGCGGAGCCGCCGACGGATGTCGCTGAGTTCGTCCTGACTCACAGCGCCGAGCCTAGTCCTGTGACGAGTGCTGAGTGGGCCCCTTCTCATCGGTCCTGTGGACAGCGGCGCTGGAGGTTCCGCGGGTCATGATGTTCGGCGAGAAAAACGGAATCCTGAACACGCAGTCCTCTCACCGGCCACGGCAACGAACCCGACAGAACACGATTTCTCCACCGCGTGTCAGCGTGGGGGAAATCCCAGATCAAGGATGCTGTGCGATTAATTGCCGTGCTTGCTGAATCCAGAAAAGCGCGCCAGCAAACACCCTGTTGAACGAGGAGTTCCCTACTTGCCGTCGTCGCCCACATAGGACTGGATGAGCCGCTGCTGGCCGACCGCCGAGGCATGAAGCCGGTCCCTCATCTGGCTAAAGCCCCGCTCAATGTCGGTAAAACCGCGCTCGATCTCGTCCCTGAGGCCGTGATATTCCTCGCGTAGGGTGTCGAAGCTTGCCGTCGTCGGATCCCCGTCGGGCGAACCATCGCCCGACGAGGTAACGATCGCCTCATGCTCTTTCTGCCGCACAGCTAACAGAATACCGGCTGCGAGCCTGAATTCCGACTCGAGGTGCAGGGCGCCCGCCGCCTAGGCGCCTTTGAGGCGGATCTTCCAGCGGACGAGCACCAGATAGCCCACGCTGAGCGCGGACAGCATCGCCATGTCGAACCACCAACTGGACGCCGTGTGTTTCCACCACCGGTCCTTGGGTGTCAGCGGCCCCGGCACCAGGTTGATCAGATCCACCGTCGAGGCGGAGGCGGCGAAACCCCAGCGTGCCGGCGTCAGCCATGACAGTTGGTCCAGGACCAGCCGGTCGGTGACCGGGACCATTCCGCCGGAGAACACCAGCTGGCTCATGATCGCCACCACCAGCAGCGGCATGATCTGCTCGTTCGACTTCGCGATCGCCGACAGCAGCAGTCCCAGATTCGCCGAGGCGACACAGGTGGCGGCGATGGTGGCGAACAATTCCAGCGACGGATTACCCAGTGCCACCGCACCGTGCGTCGGTCCGCCCTTGCCCCACACGACGATGGCCGTCATGATCGCCGACTGCAGCACGGCGAAGGTGGTGTAGACGCACACCTTGGCCATCAGGTAGGCCGTGGTGGACAGGCCGACCGCCTGTTCGCGGCGGAAGATCGGCCGCTCGCCGATGAGGTCGCGGATGGTCAGTGCGGTCCCCATGAAGACGGCGCCGACGTTGAGGAACACCAGGATCTGGCCGGGCTCGTTGGGGGATCCGCCCATCGGGTCGGGTGTGCCGAATCCCGCGGTGCCGGGTACCGCCAGCGACAGCACGCCCATGATGAACGGCAGCAGCGCCAGGAAGATGAAGTAGCCGCGGTCGGAGATGATCAGCCGGGTCTGGCGGCGTACGATCGTGGAGAACTGGCGGCGCAGGCTGGTGTGGACGGGCTCGCCCAACTCCGACGGGACCTCGGCCGGCGGCGCCTCGGGCTGCGGGCCGGACAACGCCAGATAGCGGTCCTGCGCGGCCTGCGGATCGCCGGCCACCGTGCTGAAGATGTCCGCCCAGTTGGTGGTGCCCATCGCCGGGCCGATCTCCTCCGGCGGCCCGCAGAACGCGGTCTTCCCCCCGGGCGCGAGCAGCAGCACCTGGTCGCAGACGTCGAGGTAGGTCAGCGAATGGGTGACCACCAGCACCACTCGGCCCGCGTCGGCGAGTTGCCGCAACATCGTCATCACCTGGCGGTCCAGCGCCGGGTCCAGGCCCGACGTCGGCTCGTCGAGGATCAGCAGCGACGGGCCGGTCAGCAGTTCCAGCGCCACTGAGGCGCGCTTGCGCTGGCCACCGGAGAGCTTGTCCACCCGGGTCTCGGCGTGCTGGGTCATCTCCAGTTCGCTCAGCACCTGCGCGACGACCTGCTGGCGGTCCTCCTTGGTGGTGTCGGGCGGTAACCGCAATTCCGCGGCGTACATCAGCGCCTGATTCACGGTCAGCTGGCCGTGGACGACGTCGTCCTGCGGGACCATTCCGATCCGGGAGCGCAGCGAGGCGTATTCGGCGTGGATGTTGTGGCCCTCGAAGGTCACCGTGCCGCTGGTCGGCTGGGTGTATCCGGCGATCAGCCGAGCCAGGGTGGACTTGCCCGCGCCGGATGGGCCGATCATCGCCGTCAGGGTGCCGGGCCGCGCGGTGAGGGAGATGTTGTCCAGCAGCGTCTTGTTGCCCTCGATCGTCCAGGTCACGCCACGCACGTCCAGGCCGCCGGTTCCCGCTGCTGCGGCGGTCTCGCTGCGGCGCACCAGGGTGCCACCGGTGAATACCAGGTCGATGTTGCCGATCGTGACGACGTCCCCGTCGTTGAGCAGTGCGGTGTCGATCCGGGTGCCGTTGACGAAGGTGCCGTTGATGCTGCGGTTGTCGCGGATCTCCGTCCCGCCGGGGGTCGGGATGAGGGAGGCGTGGTGCCGTGAGGCCAGGACGTCGGGGACGACGATGTCGTTGTCGGTGGCGCGGCCGATCGTCGCCGACCCCGTCGGCAGCGGTGCGGCGGATCCCGGCCGGAGCTTCCGCAACATCGACGTCGCGAGGTTCGACGTGCCGCCCTCCGCAGCGGGTGACCGTCCCAGTTGGGTGGGTGCGGCATCCGGTGTGACAGACGGCCGGGGAGGGGGCTGCGTGGGGGGCTGAGTGGGTGGATAGGTGGGTGGTTGGGTCGGTGGGGAGTACTGCCTCGGTGGCTGCGGCGGGGCGTAGGCCGGTGGCGCAGGGTAGGCCGGAGGGGGTGGTGGGGGAGCCTGCCGCCAGGTCTGTGGGATCGCCACCGTCGGGGTCTGCGGCAGCATGTCCGCCGTACCCTGCGGGCGGCTGACCTCGAAGCTGAGCGGTGGGCCGTCCGGGTTGCCGAGGTTCACCGTCGTCCCGTCGACGATGTCGACCTCGGGCACCCGCCGGCCGTTGACGAACATGCCGTTGAGCGACCCGTTGTCGATCGCCCTCCAGTAGCCGGTGGGCTCGAACCGCAGAACCACGTGTGCGCGTGACACCAGGGGGTGGGTGATCTGAACGTCCGCCCTCAGATCACGGCCCACGACGATGTCGCCACCGGCGGCGTTTCCGGCCGAAAAGGTGCGCGGCGGACCGTCATACCGGACTGTCAGGACTGGGGCGTTCATCGGCGCCACTTTAAGCCAGAGTCAGTGGGGTTCCCCGGTGACCACGCAGTGCGTCTTCGAATAGATCGTCGGCATGCATTTATTGCAGTGGTCGCACAGCGAGCGCACTGCACCGTCGGCCCGGATCCGGTTGATCAGGTCCGGCTCGGCCAGCAGCGCCCGGCCCATCGCGACGAAGTCGAATCCGGCGGCCATCGCGGTATCCATGGTCTGGCGGTTGGTCACCCCGCCGAGCAGGATCAGCGGCATTGTGAGTTCGGAGCGGAACCGCTCGGCGTCGGGGAGCAGGAAGGCTTCGCGGTAAGGGTATTCGCGGAGGAATTTCGTCCCGGTCATCCGCATGCCCCAGCTCAGCGGCGGCTTGAACGCGGCGGCGAACTCCTTGATCGGCGACGCTCCTCGGAACAGATACATCGGATTGACCAGCGAGCTGCCGGCGGTCAGCTCCAGTGCGTCGAGGCCGCCGTCGTCCTGCAGCCAGCGGGCCGTCTGCAGTGAATCCTCGATACCGATGCCGCCGCGTACCCCGTCGGACATGTTGAGTTTGGCGGTCACCGCTATCGCCGGCCGCCCGTCGCGCTCGACTTCCTGGCGCACCGCCCTCACGATGCCGCGCGCCACCTTGGCCCGGTTCTCCAGCGAGCCGCCGAATTCGTCGTGCCGGCGGTTGATCAGCGGGCTCAGGAACGCACTGGCCAGGTAGTTGTGGCCGAGGTGAATCTCGACGGCGTCGAACCCCGCGTCGATCGCATACCGCGCCGCAGCGGCGTGGCCGGCGATCACCTCGGCGATGTCGTCCCTGGTGGCGTGCCGGGCGAAGCGCATGGACAGCGGGTTGAAGAACCGCACCGGTGCCAGGGCTACCGCCCCGTTCGACTTGGCGTTGGCCACCGGACCGGCATGCCCGATCTGGGCGCTGACCGCTGCGCCCTCGGCGTGCACCGCCTCGGCCAGTCGGCGCAGCCCGGGCACCGCCGCCGGCCGCATCCAGAGTGCCGAATCGTCGGTGCGCCCGCCGCGGCTGACAGCGCAGTAGGCGACGGTGGTCATGCCCACCCCGCCGGTGGCCATCGTCCGGTGGAAGGCGATCAGATCGTCGCTGACGAGCGCGCCTGGCGTGCGTGCCTCGAACGTGGCGGCTTTGATGATCCGGTTGCGCAGCGTGACGGGTCCGAGTTCGGCCGGGCTGAACACATCCGCGACGGCGTTCATAGGCAGAATGTAGCCGTGCCCGCTGAGAGCCTGGACGGCAAACTGACCCGCGACGAGATCTTCGCCGACCTGACACGCCGGGTCGCCGCACTGACCGCGGCCGGACGTACCCCCGGCCTGGGCACCGTTCTGGTCGGCGATGATCCGGGCTCGCACGCCTACGTCAGGGGCAAGCACTCCGACTGCGCCAAGGTCGGCATCACCTCGATCCGCCGCGACCTGCCCGCCGACGTCAGCGCCGCGGAACTGAACGCGACCATCGACGAACTCAACGCCGACCCGGCGTGCACCGGCTACATCGTGCAACTGCCCCTGCCGCGCCACCTCGACGAGAACGCCGCCCTGGAACGCATCGATCCGGCCAAGGACGCCGACGGTCTGCACCCGACGAACCTCGGCAAGCTGGTTCTCAACGAGCCCGCGCCGCTGCCGTGCACCCCGCGCGGCATCGTGCATCTGCTGCGCCGTTTCGGCGTCGGGATCGACGGCGCGCACGTGGTGGTGATCGGCCGCGGCGTCACCGTCGGCCGGCCGCTCGGCCTGCTGCTCACCCGGCGCACCGAGAACGCGACGGTGACGTTGTGCCACACCGGGACTCGCGATCTGCCGTCGCTCACCCGGCAGGCCGACATCATCGTCGCCGCGGTCGGGGTGCCGCACATGCTGACCGCGGACATGGTCTCCCCGGGCGCGGCCGTGGTCGACGTCGGGGTCAGCCGGGTGGACGGCAAGCTCACCGGGGACGTCGCTCCCGACGTCTGGGATGTCGCCGGGTACGTGTCGCCCAACCCCGGTGGTGTCGGCCCGCTGACACGGGCATTCCTGTTGACCAACGTCGTGGAGTTGGCCGAAGCGGAGCTGGCAGAAGCGGCGGGATGACGGTTCGCAGACGTGTTGGGGCGAAGCGTTACTGGAAGGCGGTTTTCCGGCGCCAGTGGCCCGTTCTGACGGTCGCGGCGATCGGCCTGGTGGCGCTGGTGCTGGTGGCGGCCGGGTTCTGGCGGCGCGGCGCGCTACTGATCGGTATCGGCGTCGGGGTGGCAGCCGGCCTGCGACTGTTCCTGCCCGAGGATCGGCTGGGAGTACTGGTGGTGCGATCCAAGACCATCGACGTCGCCACCATGGCCGCCCTCTGCGCCTCGGTGCTCTACATCGCCTGGACCATCGACCCTCTCGGGACCAGCTGAGTACCTAGCTGAGCGTTGCGCGCATCGACACCGTGTTGTACGGCAGCGCAAGCCCTCTGGAGTTCACCAGCGCGGGATGGGTGGCCAGCAGTTCCCGCACCCCTTCGAGCGTGCGCGCGCGGACGTCGGCCGGCGAGGTGATGCAGTAGCTGCGGGAGGCCACGTAGTCGATCAGCGCCTGCGGCGTGACGTAACTGGTCCACTCCACCTGGTGGGTCTGCACATCGGTGAACGGCGCCGGCAGTTCGACCGTGGCGCTTTCGCGTTCCCGCTCACTGCCCACGATCCGCCCGAATTCCCTTACCCAGCCCAATCTTTCGTCGCGGATGTTCCACACGACGCCCAGCCGTCCGTTCGGGCGGAGCACCCGCGCGATTTCGGCGACGGCGCGGTCAAGGTCGAACCAGTGCCACGCCTGGGCCACCAGCACCGCATCGACCGAAGCATCCGGCAACGGGATCTGCTCCGCGGTCCCCACCATGGCCGGGGTGCCGGGCAGAGCGCCTCGCAGCACCTCGAGCATCTCCGGAATCGGGTCGACGGCAACGACATTCAGGCCGCGTTCGACCAGGCGCGCGGTGAGCTTGCCCGTCCCCGCCGCGAGGTCGAGCACGTCGTGGGCGTTGCTGCCGGCCAACATCCAGTCGATGGCCTCCGGCGGATAGGACGGCCGGCCCCGCTCGTACGCGGCGGCCTGGGATCCGAAGGACAGCGACCGGTCGCGCCTGCCCGCTTCCGGGTCGGAGTGGCCGCTCACCGGCGGTCGGCCAACGCCAGTGCCCGCCGGATGAGCTGGCCCACCGCTTCGGTCTCGACCAGGAAACCGTCGTGGCCGTAGATCGACTCGACGACGTTGAGCCCGTCGCTCCCCGGGAGCAGATCGGCCAGTTCCTGCTGCAGGCGAAGCGGATAGAGGCGGTCGGAGGTGATACCGCCGACCACCACCGGCACCGGGCAGGAACGCAGCGCCGCGGCCACCCCGCCGCGGCCGCGGCCGACGTCGTGGCTCGACAATGTCTCGGTGAGCGTCACATAACTGCCGGCGTCGAAGCGCCTGAGCAGCTTGGCGCCCTGGTACTCCAGGTAGCTCTGCACCGCGTAACGACCGCCGGTCATGGTGTCCTCGCTACCCTGGGGGTCGTTGCCGAACCGGGTGTCCAATTCGACCTCGCCACGGTAGGTCAGGTGTGCGAATCGGCGGGCCAACTGCATGCCGGCATCCGGGGAGCGGCCGGTGCCGTAGTAGTCGCCGCCCTGCCAGTTCGGGTCGGCGGTGATCGCCGCGACCTGGGTGCTCTGGGTGCCGATCTGATCGGCCGTCGCGCGGCCCCCCACGGCGAGGACCAGTCCGGCGCGCACCCGCTCCGGGTAGCCGACCATCCACTCCAGCGCGCGCGCTCCGCCCATCGAGCCGCCGACGACGGCCGCCACCTCGGTGATGCCCAGAGCGGCCAGCGCAGCGACGTCGGCGTTGACCTGATCCCGCACCGTGATGGCGGGAAACCTTGAGCCCCAGGGTCTTCCGTCGCGGGCGAGCGAGCTGGGCCCGGTGGACCCACGGCAGCCGCCCAGAACGTTGGTGGCCACGGCGCACCACCGGTCGGTGTCGATCGGTGCGCCGGGGCCAGCCACTCCGTCCCACCAGCCCGGCGTCGGGTGGCCGGGCCCGGCCGGTCCGGTGATGTGCGAGTCCCCGGTGAGGGCGTGCAGCACCATCACGACGTTGTCCCGGTTCGGGGAGAGCTCACCCCAGCGCTGGACCGCGATCGAGACGTCCTCGAGGACCACGCCGCTCTCCAACTGCAGCGGCCCGATGTCGACGACGCCGATCTCGCCCTCCGCGGGGAGGGTCTCTCGCAAGCGCTCGAAAGAGAGTGTCATCTCAGGCTCCGTCAAAGGGCCGCCACGCTGCGTGGGGCCGCCGATCTGGCTGCGGCGAAGCCCTGTTCGAGATCGGCCAGGATGTCGTCGATGCCCTCCAGTCCGACGGACAGTCGCACCAGACCCGGGGTGACGCCGGTGGCCAATTGTTCCTCGGCGGTCAACTGCTGGTGGGTGGTCGACGCCGGGTGGATGACCAGCGATCGCACATCGCCGATGTTGGCGACGTGACTGTGCAGTTCCAGTGCGTTGACGAATGCTTTGCCGGCGTCCACTCCGCCGGCCAGTTCGAAGGACAGCACACCGCCGGTTCCCCGGGGCGCCAGCGTCTTCGCACGCTCGTGCCACGGCGAGGTGGGAAGCCCCGCGTAATTGACGCTGACCACGTCAGGGTGGGCTGCCAGGAACTCGGCCACCTTCTGAGCGTTGGCGACATGCCGCTCGATCCGCAGGCTCAGCGTCTCCAGGCCCTGGGCGATCAGAAACGCGTTGAACGGGGCCGCGGCCGAACCGAGGTCGCGCAGCAACTGGACCCGGGCCTTGAGTGCGAACGCCGGTGCGCCGAGGTCGCCGAACACGACGCCGTGGTAGCTCGGGTCCGGCGTTGTGAACCCGGGGAACTTTCCCGAGGCAGCCCAGTCGAAGGTGCCGCCGTCGACGATCACCCCGGCGATCGCCGTGCCGTGCCCACCGAGGTACTTCGTCGCCGAGTGCACGACGATGTCCGCACCGTGGGCCAGAGGCTGGATCAGATACGGCGTGGCGATGGTGTTGTCGACGATCAGCGGAACACCGTTGGCGTGCGCCACCCCGGCGACCCCGGGAATGTCGAGGATGTCGATCTTGGGATTGGAGATGGTCTCGGCGAAGAACGCCTTGGTGTTCGGGCGCACCGCCGCCTGCCAGGAGTCCAGGTCATCGGGATCCTCGACGAACGTCGTCTCGATCCCCAGCTTGGGCAGGCTGTAGTGCAGCAGGTTATAGGTGCCGCCGTACAACCGGGGGCTGGACACGATGTGGTCGCCCGCCCCGGCGAGGTTGAGGATCGCGAAGGTTTCTGCAGCTTGTCCGGAGGCCAGCAGCAGCGCCGCGACCCCGCCCTCGAGCGAGGCGATGCGCTGCTCGACGACGTCGGTGGTCGGGTTCATCAGGCGGGTATAGATGTTGCCCGGCTCGGCGAGCCCGAAGAGCGCTGCGGCGTGATCGGTGCTGTCGAAGGTGTAGGACGTGGTCTGGTAGATGGGCAGTGCCCGGGAGTGGGTGGTGGCGTCCGGAGACTGTCCGGCGTGGATCTGTCTGGTCTCGAATGACCAGGTGTCGGATGTGGTCATGCCATGTTCCTTACAACAAGGGGAGGTCACTGGGGGACGGGGGCTGCTGGCGCGGCTCAACCCACTCGAAACGGGTGGCGGCACAGCGCTGGATCAGCGACAGTGACACATCTGGGGGCTCCGCATCAGGTTTCCCTGTCTACTCGGGGGGCCCGTCATGGCGGACCCGCGCTTGCCGTGCTGCCGACTTCCGGCCGCTCAACCTGGTCATCACCCGGGGCACCCCACCGCGGTTGGAGGGTTGCCGGCCAGCAAGCCGGGGCTTGATGCTGGCGCTCATGACCACTTACTAGGTTAACGCACACCTGCGGGGGCTGGCCAACGGATACTGGTAACCGTCCTGAACGAGACCGACGCCGGGAGAACAGCAGATGCGTTCCGAGCAGCCAACCATCATCTACACGCTGACCGATGAGGCGCCGTTGCTGGCGACCTATGCCTTTTTGCCCGTTGTCAGGACGTTCGTCGAGTCGGCGGGTATCGATGTCCGGGCCAGCGACATCTCGGTGGCGGCACGTATTCTCGCCGAGTTCGGCGACTTCCTGACCGATGAGCAGCGGGTTCCCGACAACCTGGCTGAACTGGGCCAGCTGACCCAGGATCCCGACACCAACATCATCAAGCTGCCCAACATCAGCGCCTCGGTGCCCCAACTACTGGCCGCCATCACCGAACTGCAGTCCAAGGGCTACGACCTGCCGGACTACCCCGAGGATCCGAAGACCGTCGAGGAGGAAGACGTTCTTGCGCGCTACTCCAAATGTCTCGGCAGTGCGGTGAACCCGGTTCTGCGTGAAGGCAACTCCGACCGCAGGGCCCCCAGAGCGGTCAAGGAGTATGCGCGAAAGCATCCGCACAGCATGGGTGAGTGGTCGATGGCCTCACGCACCCATGTGGCTCATATGCGGCACGGCGACTTCTACCACGGCGAGAAGTCGATCACGCTGGACCGCGCGCGTGTGGTGAGGATGGAGCTGGTGACCGCGAGCGGCGCGACCCTCGTGCTCAAGCCCGAGGTGAGGCTCGACGACGGCGACATCATCGACAGCATGTTCATGAGCCGCAAGGCGTTGCGCGACTTCTACGAGGAGCAGATGCAGGACGCCTACCAGACGGGCGTCATGTTCTCGCTGCACGTAAAGGCCACCATGATGAAGGTAAGCCACCCCATCGTCTTCGGACATGCGATCAAGGTCTTCTACGCCGACGCCTTCGCCAAGCACCAGAAGCTCTTCGACGAACTGGGCGTCAACGTCAACAACGGCTTGTCCGACCTCTACGCCAAGATCGAGTCGTTGCCGCGATCGCAACGCGACGAGATCATCGACGATCTGCACCGATGCCACGAACACCGCCCCGAGTTGGCCATGGTCGATTCGGCCAGGGGTATCTCGAACTTTCATTCGCCCAGCGATGTCATCGTGGACGCCTCGATGCCCGCCATGATCCGGGCGGGCGGCAAGATGTACGGCGCCGACGGAAAGCTCAAGGACACCAAGGCGGTGAACCCGGAGTCCACCTTTTCTCGGATCTACCAGGAGATCATCAACTTCTGCAAGACCGAGGGCCAGTTCGATCCGACCACGATGGGCACCGTCCCGAACGTCGGCCTGATGGCGCAGAAGGCCGAGGAGTACGGCTCACACGACAAGACGTTCGAGGTTCCCGAGGACGGCGTCGCCAATATCGTCGACGTCGACACCGGCGAGGTGCTGCTGGCCCAGAACGTCGAAGCCGGCGACATCTGGCGCATGCCCGTTGTGAAGGATGCGCCGATCCGCGACTGGGTCAAGCTGGCCGTCACCCGGGCCCGAAATTCTGGCATGCCGGTGGTGTTCTGGCTGGACGCGGAGCGACCGCACGAGAACGAGTTGCGGAAGAAGGTCGTGCGGTACCTGGAGGACCACGACACCGCAGGTCTCGATGTTTCGATCATGTCCCAGGTGCGCGCCATGCGGCACACGATCGAGCGGGTGAGCCGCGGGCAGGACACCATCGCGGCGACCGGCAACATCCTTCGCGACTACCTCACCGACCTGTTCCCGATACTGGAGTTGGGCACCAGCGCCAAGATGCTGTCCGTCGTCCCCCTGATGGCCGGAGGATGCATGTACGAAACCGGCGCCGGCGGTTCGGCGCCCAAGCATGTCAGTCAGCTGTTGGAGGAGAACCATCTGCGCTGGGATTCCCTCGGCGAGTTCCTCGCGCTGGCCGTCAGCCTGGAAGACCTCGCCACCAGGACCGGCGACACGCGCACCGCAATCCTCGCCAGGACGCTGGATGCCGCCACCGGCACGTTGCTGGACAACAGTCGCAACCCGTCACGTAAGACCGGCGAACTCGACAACCGCGGCAGCCAGTTCTACCTCGCCCTGTACTGGGCACAGGAACTCGCCGCGCAGGACGAGGACAAGGAACTGGCGGAGCACTTCGCCGAATTTGCCACGACGTTGGCTTCCCAGGAAGACGTCATCCTGTCCGAACTCAATGAAGTGCAGGGGCATCCGGTGGACATCGGCGGTTACTTCTATCCGGACCGCGAGAAAACCGAGGCGGTGATGCGGCCCAGCAAGACTTTCAACGCCGCGCTGGCGGCGGTCGCCGGGGCCCTGTCAGACCCCTTGTAGGGTGAGCGAGGAGGCCTTGACGGCCCCACTCGGCTGCCCACGACACGATCGCCAGGCTCAGGAGGATTGAGGACTCACATGTCCAGTCGACCCAAGATCAAGGTCAAAGGCACCGTCGTCGAACTCGACGGCGACGAGATGACGCGCATCATCTGGAAGCTCATCAAAGACACCCTGATTCTTCCCCACCTCGACGTCGACCTGGAGTACTACGACCTGGGGATGGAGAACCGTGACGCCACCGATGACCAGGTCACCATCGATTCGGCGAACGCCATCCTCAAGCACCACGTCGGCGTCAAGTGCGCCACCATCACTCCCGACGAGGCCCGGGTCAAGGAGTTCAACCTCAAGAAGATGTGGCTGTCGCCCAACGGCACCATCCGGAACATCCTCGGGGGCACGATCTTCCGCGCCCCGATCGTCATCTCCAACATTCCGCGTCTGGTGCCCGGCTGGACCAAGCCGATCATCATCGGCCGGCACGCCTTCGGCGACCAGTACCGCGCCACCAACTTCAAGGTGGACCGTCCCGGCACCGTCACGCTCACCTTCACCCCCGAGGACGGCAG
>CAIOYU010000513.1 GCA_903862565.1 uncultured Actinomycetes bacterium
ACCTCACCGGAACTGGCCATGCCGGACAGATAACGCTGGGCGGTGGCTCTGGACACGCCGATCACCGCGGCCACCTCTGCTGCCGACATTGCACCCTTAGATGAGCGCAATGCTTGCGTTACCAGGTCTTTGGTCGGCGAGGCGACGGCGGCTGGGGGCCGCTGGGGTGCGGGGGAGGGGCGCAGCGCATCTAAGGCGGCGTCGATATCGGCAGGCCGTAGATTGCCGCCGGACAAGATCTTTCGGTAGCGGGCATACCCGGCCAGTCGCGCGGCCAAGTCTGTTGGGGCGAACGGTTTGACAAGGAAGCCCAGCGCACCGGCGGACGCCGCGGCTCGGATGGCGGCTGCCTCGGTGGCCGCGCTGAGCACGAGGGCATCCCCGGTCAGTTCTCTGATGAAGTCGATGCCCGACCCGTCCGGCAGGTAGATGTCCACCAAAGCCAGGTCGACCGGCTCGGCCTTGCGTGCTGCGGCGAGGGTGTTGGCGGTCCCGATGACGGTGAAACCGGGCATCGCCGCGACGATGCCGGCATGCATGTTGGCGACCCGGAAGTCATCGTCAACCACGAGAACCGTGAACTCCGCGTTACTCACCGGTCTCCTGCCGTCATGACCCCGGGTAGGCGGGCGATGAATTCCGCGCCCGGCAGTTCGGCAGACGGGTCGGCGGGCCTCGATAGCCTGATGTCCCCCTCCAAACCCAGCGCGATCCGGCGCGATAGGGCCAGCCCGATCCCCCGGCCGCCGGGAATTCCCTTGGCGGGCTTGGTGGAAGTCCCCTCGGCGAACATGTGCTCGATGATCTCCGGCGCGACGCCGGACCCGCTATCGGCGACAGTGATGTGCAGTGTCGAATTATCCTGCAGCAGTTCCACTTCCACCAGAGCTTCGGAGGTGCTCCGGGCTGCGTCGATTGCGTTGTCCACCAGGTTGCCCAGCACGGTGGTCACATCGACGGGAAATGTGAGCTGGCCCGGGACCCAGGTGTTCGCCCCGATGCGCAACCTCACCCCCGCATCGCGGGCGCCCGCCGCCTTGGCGGCCAGGAAAGCCTGCAGGAAGGGGTCACGGATGGCGTCGATACCGGGTAGTGCCGAGCCCAGAGGACCCGATCCGAGCAATTCCTCCAGATACTGCGCGGCTTCGTCGGTGTGGCCGCTTTGGACCAGCCCATTGAGAAGGTGCAGTTGGTTGCTGAACTCGTGGCGCTGGGCCCGCAACACGGTGCTCATCATCGCAACGGCATCCAGTTCGCGGGTGAGGGACTCGATGGCGGTCCGATCCCGGACGACCAGAACGGTGCCGAGTTCGCGGCCGTCCCGGGTCACCGGTCGTGCCGAGACCACCACGACACTCTCGCCGACGGTCGCCACGGTCGGCGTGGTGTCGGCTGACCGGAACACGTCCAAAATCCTTGGCGTTAGTCCTATTTCGCCGATTGGACGGCCGATGGTGTCGGTGACCCCAAGCAGCCGGCAGGCTTCGGCGTTGACGAAAGTGGTGTTCCATGAGGTGTCTGCGGCCAGGACGCCCTCGTCGATGCCGTGCAGCACCGCTGCCTGGGTCCGAACCAGTTCGGTCATCTCGGTCGGTCGCAGCCCCAGCGTAAGGCTGCGCCAGTACCGCGCCAGTAGCAGCGAGACAAACACTGCGGCGGCCAGGTTGGCAGCGCCTATCAGGGCTGCGGTGACCAGGTTGCGGCGCAGTTGGGAGTGGATAGCCGACGTCGACATACCGACGCTTACCTCGCCGACAACCCGGTCCGAAACGGGATCCAGCACAGGAACTTTCGCGCGGACTGAGGGGCCCAGCGTGCCGGTCTCGCGCACCACCTCCTCCCGGCCCGACAACGCCACTGACGGATCGGTACTGACCGGCTTGCCTAGCTCGCTGATGGTCGGGTGGGTCAACCGCAGGCCCTTCTCGTTGGTGATCACCACGAACAGGGCGTCGGTGCGTCGGGCGACGTCGAGGGCGATCCGTTGCAGCGGACCCTGCGCCAGAATCTCGGCCTCCGGGGTGCCCTCGGCATCGTAGGCGGCCACGTCGGTGCGCACTGTCGGGATGTAGGCCACCACCCGGGCGACGTCAAGAACTCGGGTGCCGTACTCGGCGACCAACCGCCGGTGGCTGACATAGCTCACCAGGGCGAACGCGCTTCCCATCGTCAATGTCACCACGGCCAGTTGCAGCAGAAGGATCTGCGTCGCAAGCCGCGCATCGACTCTTCTGGCCATGGCCGTAGCCTATCCATCCACTAGTGGTTCAGGCATTGGTGTTTCAGGCATCGGGACTGGCGACGCCATCGCGGCCCGTTTAGCCGGAGTGGCCAAATGGGCGGCGCGCGCGCGAGTCCGACGCCTGAAACTTTCAGGCGTTGCCGCCGGCTGGGCGATGTCCATTCGGGGCGCTGGAGTCCGATTCGGCGGCGCATCGCGGCCGCAGGACCTACCGTTGGCAACGGGACTCTGAGGATCAGCAATCCGAGCACAATGCGCACAACCCTCCGATCGCGCAATAGTCAGTCTTGTAAGCACAAGCGCGACATGGTGGCCAGCGCATAACTAGTTTCGGAAGTGCCACTCGCAATGACGCACGAGGAATGAGTTAGCACGTGTTGAACCCCGGACCGATCTCCCCCTCAGGGCCCGATCATGGTCCCGTCGACTTCCGCGCGCTCGTTATCGATGACGAGTCCCTGCTGCCTCAGTTGATTTCATTCGTTCTGCACTCATTTGTTGGCGCTCACAGCGACGCCGCGATGGCCAGTGGCCAGTCGATGCAACCCGATATCGCGCTGCTTGAAGTGATGCTCCCGGACATCAGCTCTCACGGCGTGCTGGCGGGACTGCCCGCGACCCAAGCGAACGCGCCGGTGCTGCTTATCACCGCGAGGGACTCCGTCGAGGACCGTATCGCCGCATTAAGAGCTGACGGCAATGGCTATGCCGTCGAGCTGCTATCACCTGAGGAAGCTGTATCGCGGACGCGGTCGATTCTCAGGAGGGCCGACGTGACCGCGATGTCCGCCAACAACGAGCGGATCGTTGTTGGTGATCTCGTGCTCGATGAGATCACCCGCGAAGTTACCCACTCCGGCGCCCCGATTACTTTGACCTTTACGGAGTTCAGATTGCTCCGATTCCTGATGTCGAACTCCCGACAAGTCTTGTCCAAGGCGTACATCCTAAAACACATCTGGGGCTTGGATTTCGACCCCAAATCCAACCTCGTCGCGTTCTACGTCTCTTCTCTGCGCGCGAAGATCGACCGCGAGGGTCAGTCGATGATTCATACGGTGCGCGGCCTCGGATATGTTCTCAAAGCCCCCGACTAGCGTCCGGCCTCGCCAAGGTCGCGCAACCGGATCGCTCTCGACAAGGTATGCCCGCGAACGGTGCGAATACGGGGGCTGAAATTCCGTCGAATAGTTCCTTGGTCGATCCTCGCGACAATCTCGTTTGCCATAGCAAAAGCTGAAACCGTGAGTTGGCGACAGAGCCTGCAACAAGATTGCAAGTCCCAAAAATTTGCACGAACAACCACTTGAACACGTAACACAACACTTGAAGAGGAATTCCGATATGAACCTGGATAGTCACAGCAAAGCCCCACTCGCGCTGCAGCGAAGCGCTATTGCCTCACCGGTAAATCCCGGACGTTTCATCGGCCGCGTCGGTGTCCTTGCCGCTGCACTCGGGATAGGCGCGTTTTCGGTGGGATTTGGCATCGGCACCGGCACCGCGGCGGCCGACACCGGAACCACCGCCAACCAGGACTCCTCGGCGCCGGTGGCCGGCGCCAGCCAGGCGGTGCAGTCGGCGCCCGCGGGTCGCCGCGCCGCGGGCCGCGACGCGTCTCGCCAGCCGGTTCCGGCGTCGGCACGGGGCGCTGCCGCCACCCGTACTGCCGGCGCCCCGCAGACCGGAGACAACATCGCCCCACCTGCGGCCAGCGCGACCCGGACCAGGACCGCTCCGTTCCGTGCGGCGCAGACGGCCCAGGATCCGACCGCTCAGGGTCTGGGCACTCAGGGGCCGATCGCTCAGGGTCCGATCGCTCAGGGTCCGATCGGTCAGGGTCCGATCGGTCTGGGGCCGATC
>CAIOYU010000514.1 GCA_903862565.1 uncultured Actinomycetes bacterium
CGGTACCGGTTTCAAGACCGCGCTGGCCACGCTCGACCACACCCGGCCCACCATCGGTGCGCAGGCCGTCGGTGTCGCGCAGGGCGCGCTCGAGGCTGCGATCGCCTATGCCAAGGACCGCAAGCAGTTCGGTCGCGCGATTGCCGACAACCAGGGCCTGCAGTTCATGCTGGCCGATATGGCGATGAAGGTGGAAGCCGCCCGGCTCATGGTCTACTCGGCCGCTGCACGCGCCGAGCGGGGCGAGCCGGATCTCGGCTTCATCTCCGCGGCGTCGAAGTGCTTCGCCTCCGACATCGCGATGGAGGTCACCACCGACGCCGTCCAGGTGTTCGGCGGCGCCGGCTACACCGTCGACTTCCCGGTCGAGCGGATGATGCGTGATGCCAAGATCACCCAGATCTACGAGGGCACCAACCAGGTTCAGCGCATGGTGATGTCGCGCGCGCTGCTGCGCGGTTAGTCGTCGGCGGCGCGCAGGTGGGTGATGTCGCCCGCTGAGACCGCGACGGTCTCGGTGCCGTTGACTCCCTGCGTTTCTATGCGCAACTGACCCAGTTCGTCGATATCGGTTGCGATGCCGACGATTTCGTGGTCCCCGGGTAGCAATGCCCGCACCCGCTTGCCCAGCGTCGCGCTGTGCCGGCGATAGTCGGCGACGAGCGACGGGTCTGGACCGCCGAGGGTCTGCCAGCGGTCGATGCGTGCGGTGAGTTCGGCGAGAATGCTGCCGAGTAGTGCACTGCGATCCAGCATCGTCGAGTCGAGCATCAGCAGTGAGGTGGCCCGGGCATCGGGGGCCTCGTCCGGGGTCAGCGTGACGTTGAGGCCCAGTCCGATCACGACCACCGGTGCCGGCGACGCGACTTCCGCCAGGATGCCGCCGAGCTTGCGCTCCCCGACCTGGATATCGTTGGGCCACTTGAGTTCCGGGTCGAGACCGGTGGTGGCGTGGACCGCGTCGACCACGGCGACGCCGGTCAGTAGTGGTAACCAGCCCCAGTTCGTCGGCAGTAGCCCCTTGGCGTCGACGCCGATGGACAACGCGATCTGCGAGCGCGGTGGGGTGGACCAGCTGCGACCGTGGCGTCCTCGGCCGGCGGTCTGCTGTTCGGCGATCAACACCGTGCCGGTGATGTCCTCGCCGGCGCGGTGGCGGTCCAGCAGGTCGGCATTGGTGCTGCCGGTGGACTCGACGACCTCCAGGTGACGCAGCGGTCGTCCGGGGCCGACCAGATCGTGGCGGATGCCCGCCACGTCGAGTCGCGGGCGAGGAAGGTCGGGGAACATGACCTGGAGCCTATTAGCGCGATTATTGGCGGACCCGACTTGTGGGATAAGTTCTTCGCCCATGACTGTTTCTCGTTCTCTGCGTGGTGCACTCCTGGCCGGCGCGATGACGCTCGGCGCCCTCGGGACCGCCGGCGTGGCCATCGCCGACGACCCGAATGCGGTACCGCCCGCCCTGCTCAACACCCAGTGCTCGCTCGACCAGCTCATGGCGGCGACCAAGGTGGTCGACCCCATCGCCTACGGCGAGGTCGTCGGCAAGTACAACACCGAGCCGAACTGGATCCAGGGCGGCGTCGTCTACCACTTCAACCTGCTGCTGCAGAAGCCGCCGGCCGAGCGTCAGGCGGAGGTGGACCAGCTCGCGGGCATGTTCCCCGCCTACATGGGGCTGTTCCGCCAGAGTGAGTCCGACGCCAACCAGATCGCGGCGAAGTGCCCGAGCTTCCCGGCGGAGAATCCCAGCGTCTGGAACCCCTCCTAGCGGTCAATCCAGGGTTCGGGTGGCCTTCTCGGACACCCGGCGTCGTTCCAGTAGCGCCGGGTCCGGGTGGGCCACCTGAACCAGGGACGCTCCGGCGGCCAGGACGGCCACCAGGTCCTCCACCGGCCACGGCGTCAGGAACATGACCCGGTCGGCACTCGTCAGGCCCAGTTCGTCGCCGCGTGCCAGGGCTGCTGCGAGGACCTGCTCCACCGACCGGCCGTCGAGCGCGGGGCC
>CAIOYU010000515.1 GCA_903862565.1 uncultured Actinomycetes bacterium
GCCCACTGCCCGAATTCTTTGATGTCGGTGTTGTGGCCCTCGGGTGCTCGATACCAGTTGGTGTTGGGCACCCGGAAGCCGCCAGGGGTGATCGGCTCGAAAGGAACCTTGAAAGTGGGCAGGCCGGTGATGGCCAGCGCGCCATGGGGAGTGCCGTGGTAGGCGATGGTCCTAGAGATCACCTTGTACTTGCTGGGCTTGCCGGTGAGCTTGAAGAACTGCTTGGCCAGCTTCCAAGCGCTCTCGACGGCTTCGCCGCCGCCGGTGGTGAAGAACACCCGGTTGAGGTCGCCCGGCGCGTAGCCGGCCAGTCGGGATGCCAGTTCGATCGCGGGCTCGGTCGCGTACGACCAGAGCGGGAAGAACTCAAGTTTCTCGGCCTGCTTGGCTGCGGCTTCGGCCAGTTCCCGGCGGCCGTGACCGACCTGGCAGGTGAACAGGCCGGAAAGGCCGTCGATGTAGCGCTTGCCGGTGCTGTCCCAGATGTGGACCCCGTCGCCCTTGGTGATGATAGGCGGGGTGATTCCCTTCCCGTGTCGGGCGAAGTGGCCCCACAGGTGCCGGTCGGCTTTTTCGGAGAGATTCATTTGGTACCCCAATTATATTGTTGTTTAACGAGTTTCAAGTAGACGAGCGTCTCGGTGGTCATGACCCCGGGCACCGCGCGGATCTCGGTGTTGAGCAGTTGAAGAAGTTCGGCGTCGTCCTCGCACACGATTTCGATGATGGCGTCGAAGTGACCGGCCGTCAGCACCACGTAGGCCACCGCATCGATCTCGGCCAGTTTCTCGGCGACCTTGGTGGCGTCTCCCTGGCAACGGATGCCGACCATGGCCTGGCGGGCGAACCCCAGCTGCATCGGGTCGGTGACCGCGACGATCTGCATGACGCCGGAATCCACCAGTCGCTGTACCCGTTGCCGTACCGCGGCTTCGGACAGTCCAATGGACTTACCGATGGCCGCGTAGGAGCGGCGACCGTCCTGCTGCAGTTTGGCGATGATGGCCTTGGACATCTCATCGACCTGGAGTCCGGCGGCCGCCCTGGTTACGACAGCGCGCATCGGAAACCGTCCTGTTGAGGGTTCCGCGTCGCGCATACCGGTGATTAGACACGGAATCCGTTGTTTTCCGCAACGTATTGCACGGATTGCGTAGGATTTGGTCCGTGATTGCGAGTAGTTGGATCGACGGTGCGCCGGTGCTGACCCGCGGAGACCGCCATGAAGTGATCAATCCTGCCGATGGCCGCGTCGTCGCCGAGATGGCCCTCGCCACCCCCGCTGACGTCGACCTCGCGGTTTCGGCTGCCCGGTCGGCGCTGCCGGCTTGGGCGGGTGCAACACCCGCCGAACGCTCCGGCGTGCTGTTCAAGCTGGCCGAACTGCTCGCCGCGCACGCCGCCGACGTCATCGCCGAAGAGGTCAGCCAGACCGGCAAGCCGGTACGGCTGGCAACCGAGTTCGACGTGCCGGGCAGCATCGACAACATCGCGTTCTTCGCCGGTGCCGCCCGGCACCTGGAGGGCAAGGCCACCGCGGAGTACTCCGCAGACCACACCTCGTCGATCCGGCGCGAGCCGGTCGGTGTCGTCGGCACCATCACCCCGTGGAACTATCCGCTGCAGATGGCGGTGTGGAAGGTCATCCCCGCGCTGGCCGCGGGGTGCACCGTGGTCATCAAACCCGCGGAGATGACCCCACTGACCACGCTGACCCTGGCGCGCCTGGCCAAGGAGGCCGGCCTGCCCGCCGGAGCGCTCAACGTGGTCACCGGTGCGGGCGCCGATGCCGGCGGCGCGCTGGCCGGGCACCCGGGTGTCGACGTCGTCACCTTCACCGGCTCCACCGGGGTGGGTCGGAAAGTCATGGCGGCAGCGGCCGTTCACGGTCGCCGCACCCAACTCGAACTCGGCGGCAAGGCGCCGTTCGTGGTCTTCGACGACGCCGATCTCGATGCTGCGGTGCAGGGTGCGGTGGCCGCCGCCCTGATCAACTCCGGCCAGGACTGCACCGCGGCCACCCGCGCGATCGTCGCGGCGAATCTCTATGACGACTTCGTCGCGGGGGTCGCCGAGGTGATGAGCAAGGTCGTCGTGGGCGATCCGCAGGACCCCGACACCGACATGGGGCCGCTCATCTCGATGGCGCACCGGGCCAAGGTGTCCGGGATGGTCGACCGCGCGCCGGGCCAGGGCGCCCGCATCGTCACCGGCGGGAAGGCACCGGACCTGCCCGGCGCCTTCTACCTGCCCACTCTGCTGGCCGACGTCGGCGAGCAGTCCGAGGCCTACCGCGACGAGATCTTCGGGCCCGTTTTGACGGTGCGCAAACACGACGGCGACGACGACGCGTTGCGGCAGGCCAACGACACCGACTACGGCCTGGCGGCCTCGGCTTGGACGCGCGATGTGTATCGCGCCCAGCGGGCATCGCGGGAGATCAAAGCCGGATGTGTGTGGATCAACGACCACATCCCGATCATCAGCGAGATGCCGCACGGCGGGGTGGGCGCGTCAGGGTTCGGCAAGGACATGTCGGACTACTCCTTCGAGGAGTACCTGACCATCAAACACGTCATGAGCGACATCACCGGCGTCGCCGAAAAGGGCTGGCACCGAACGATATTCAGTTTGCGGTGAAACGTGCGCCCCGGTCTGGCTAACCCTTGGTGAATTCCTCGCCCGTTTCCGGGTTCATCGCGGTCTCACCCGGAGGCAGGTTGGACAGGTCAGGCGCGATGACGGTCGGTACGTCGCCGGAGTCGGGCAGGCCGAACATCGGCTCCACTCCCTGTGCGGGCAGCAGCACCAGGTCGCTGCTCGACCGCCGCGGCAGGGTCAACCCCTGGAAGTACGCCGGAGCGGTGATCCGCCACACGAACATCATCACGACGCCCAGTGCGAGCGCGCCGACGCCGACGACGGCCACGGCGCCGTAGCCGAAGATCGTGACGTTGTTGCCGTCGTCATCGGTCAGCCAGTCCGGCTTGGCGTACTGGATCAGGCCATAGACGAAGACGGCGGCGAGGATCAGGCCACCGAGCAGGGGAATGACGCCGCGCATCATGAAATCACGCGCCGACTTGGTGAGGTCCTTGCGGTAGAACCAGACGCAGGCGAAGCCGGTCAGGCCGTAGTAGAAGGCGATCATCAGGCCCACCGACCCGATCAGCGCGGTCAGCAGGTTGGGGCTGACCAGCGTGAACAGCAGGTAGAACAGGATCGACACCGTGCCCATGGCGATCGTCGAGGTGGTCGGGGTCAGGTACTTGCGGTGGATCTTGGCGAATGAATCCGGCAGCGCCTTGTAGACGCCCATCGACAGGGTGGTGCGGGCCGTGGGCAGGATCGTGGTCTGGGTCGACGCCGAGGCTGAGGTGAGGATCGAGGCGGCCAGCAGCATCAGAGCGATCTTGCCCAGGAAGCTGTCGCCGAACAGGTCGTGGCCGACGGCGGCGAACACGTCGTCGGCGTTGTCCTGGTTGCCCAGTCCGACACCCTCGTCGCCGACGCCGGCGAACGCGATGGTCGCCACCGACACCAGTGCGTAGGTGGCCAGCAGCAGGAACGTCGAGATGACCGCGGCCCGGCCCGGCGTGGTGCCGGGATCGTCGGACTCCTCATTGCAGGCCACTGCTGTGTCCCAGCCCCAGTAGATGAACAGGGCGGTCAGCAGGGCGGGCGCGATCACGGTGGAGAAATCCAGGCCGGCGGGCCAGAACCAGTCCAGCGACGGATGAATGGAGTAAGTCTCGGCCTGGCCCGTGTAGACCTTGAACAGCGCCACGATGGCGAACGCGAGCAGCACCACCAGTTCGATCCCGAGCAGGCCGTACTGCAGACGGGCCGAGACCTCGATACCGCGGTAGCAGATGTAGGTCATCACGACGATCCAGATGACACCGGCGACCGTCGACCAAAGCGTGCTCGAGGCCAGCTCGGATGCACCGACGAGGGTGAAGGAGTAGGACCCGGCGATCTGCGCGAGGTTGGCCATCACGATGACGTCGGCGGCGATGATTCCCCAGCCGCCCATCCAACCGACCAGGGGGCCGAATGCGCGCGACGCCCAGGTGAAGGTGGTGCCGCAGTCCGGTTCGGCCTTGTTCAACTCCTGGTAGGCGACCGCGATCATGTACATCGGGATGAACGCCATCAGAATGATGGCCGGCGCCTTGACACCGGCCAGCAGTGCACCGCCGCTGGCGACGATCAACCCGAGGCTGGCGGCCAGTGAGTAGGCCGGTGCGGTGGAGGCCATGCCGACGACGACGCTGGAAACCAGCCCGAGCGCCCCGCCCTTGAGGCCCTTGCTGTCGACGGTCCCAGGAAGTTCCTGGGTTAGTTCGCCTTTGCTCATGGGCGCTCCTTGACCTGTGCGCGAAATGACCGGAGTGCCAAATCCATACGATCGTACGGTTCCACGCTGTTTTCCGCGCGTTAACTTTTTCGCGCGTCAACCGTTCCGCGCGTCGACCTTTCCGCGCGTCAACCGTTGAACATCAGGGCCCGTTTGACCTCTTGGATCGCCTTGGTCACCTCGATGCCGCGCGGGCAGGCGTCGGTGCAGTTGAACGTGGTCCGGCAGCGCCAGACACCATCGACGTCGTTGAGGATCTCCAGGCGCTCGGCGGCCCCCTCGTCGCGGCTGTCGAAGATGAACCGGTGGGCGTTGACGATCGCGGCCGGGCCGGAGTAGCTTCCCTCGTTCCAGAACACCGGGCAACTGGTGGTGCAGCAGGCACACAAGATGCACTTGGTGGTGTCGTCGTAGCGCGCCCGGTCCGTCTGGCTCTGAATCCGCTCCTTGGTGGGCGGGTTCCCGCTGGTGATCAGATACGGCTTGACCGCGCGGTAGGCGTCGAAGAACGGCTCCATGTCCACGAGGAGGTCCTTCTCCACCGGCAGGCCGCGGATCGGCTCGATGGTGACGGTCAGTTGTTTATCGGCCTTCTTCGGCAGCAGGTCGCGCATCAGCACCTTGCAGGCCAGCCGGTTGACGCCGTTGACCCGCATGGCATCGGAGCCGCAGACTCCGTGGGCGCAGGACCGGCGGAACGTCAGGGTGCCGTCGAGGTAGCTCTTTGCGTACATCAGCAGGTTCAGTAGCCGGTCGCTGGGCAGGCACGGCACCCGGAAGCTCTGCCAGCCGCCCGCGGCGGCGAAGCGGTCCGGGTTCTCCGGATCGAAGCGGGCGATTTTCAGCGTGACCATCACCGCGCCGTCGGGGATCGGGGGCAGGTTGTCGCTCATGAACTTCTCTCTTCGCGCAAGCGGCTCATCGTCGATCTCTCTCTTCGCGCAAGCGGCTCATCGTCAGTACTTCCGCTCCATCGGCTCGTAGCGGGTCTGCACCACGGGCTTGTAGTCCAGCCGGATGTCGCTCAGCAGATCCGGCCCTTCCTTGTAAGCCATGGTGTGCCGCATGAAGTTGGCGTCGTCGCGCGTCGGGTAGTCCTCGCGGGCATGCCCGCCGCGCGACTCCTTGCGGTTGAGCGCGCTGAGCACGGTCACCTCGGCCAGTTCCAGCAGGAAGCCCAGTTCGATGGCTTCCAGCAGGTCGCTGTTGTAGCGCTTTCCCTTGTCATGCACTGATATTCGGGAATATCGGGCCTTGAGTGCGTGGATGTCGGCCAGCGCACGCTGCAGGGTCTCCTCGGTGCGGAACACCGCGGCGTTGTTGTCCATCGACTGCTGCAACTCGGTGCGGATGTCGGCCACACGCTCCTCGCCGTGTTCGGAGAGGATGTTGGCCACCCAGTCGAGCACCATGGCGGCCGGTTCGGCCGGCAGGTCGACGTGGGGATTGCCCTGCGCGTAGTAGGCGGCCGCCAGGCCCGCGCGCCGCCCGAAGACGTTGATGTCCAGCAGCGAATTGGTGCCCAGCCGGTTGGCGCCGTGCACCGACACGCAGGCGCACTCGCCGGCGGCATAGAGTCCCGGCACGACATGGGTGTTGTCGCGCAACACCTCTCCGATCACGGTGGTCGGGATGCCGCCCATGACGTAGTGGCAGGTGGGGTAGACCGGCACCAGTTCGGTGACGGGGTCGACGCCGAGGTAGGTCCGCGAGAACTCGGTGATGTCGGGCAGTTTGGCTTCCAGCACGTCCGCGCCGAGGTGTCGGACGTCGATGTAGACGTAATCCTTGTGCGGCCCGGCGCCGCGGCCCTCCAGGACCTCCAGCACCATGGAGCGCGCGACGATGTCGCGCGGAGCCAGGTCGACGATCGTCGGTGCGTAGCGTTCCATGACACGCTCGCCCTCGCCGTTGAGTAACCGTCCGCCCTCGCCGCGCACCGCCTCCGAGATGAGAATCCCCAGCCCAGCCAGTCCGGTCGGGTGGAATTGGTGGAATTCCATGTCCTCCAACGGAAGTCCCTTGCGGAAGACGATTCCCAGGCCGTCGCCGGTCAGGGTGTGCGCGTTAGAGGTGGTCTTGTACATCCGGCCCGAGCCGCCGGTGGCCAGCACGATGGCCTTGGCGTGGAATACATGAATATCGCCTGTCGCCAACTCGTAGGCGACAACGCCGGTCGCGACCGGTCCACGCGGGGTTTCGGTCAGAACCAGGTCCAGGGCGTAGAACTCGTTGAAGAACTCGACGTCGTGCTTGACGCAGTTTTGGTACAGCGTCTGCAGGATCATGTGGCCGGTGCGGTCGGCGGCGTAACAGGCCCGGCGCACCGGTGCCTTCCCGTGGTCGCGGGTGTGGCCGCCGAACCGCCGTTGGTCGATCCGTCCCTCCGGGGTGCGGTTGAACGGCATCCCCATCTTCTCGAGGTCCAGCACCGCGGGAATGGCTTCCTTGCACATGATTTCGACGGCATCCTGGTCGGCTAGGTAGTCGCCTCCCTTGATGGTGTCGAAGGTGTGCCACTCCCAGTTGTCTTCCTCGACGTTGGCCAGGGCCGCGCACATGCCGCCCTGTGCGGCACCGGTGTGGCTGCGAGTGGGGTAGAGCTTGGTCAGCACCGCAGTCCGGACGCGGGGACCGGCCTCGACTGCAGCCCGCATTCCGGCTCCGCCGGCGCCGACGATGATGACGTCGTACTTGTGCTCGTGAATCATCGATTCCCTCAGCTGATGTTCGGGTTGAAGGTCAACAGCGTGTAGGTCCCGACCACCAGTACGAGGACCACCGACACCGCTAGTAGTGCATTGAGCCAGAACTTTGTCGAATCCTTGCGGGAGTAGTCGGCGATGATCGTCCGCATGCCGTTGGCGCCGTGCAGTTGCGCCAGCCACAGCATGGTCAGATCCCAGAGTTGCCAGAACGGTGAGGCCCACCGTTGGGCGATGTAGTTGAAGTCGATCCGGTAGACGCCGTCCTGCCACATCAGACCGATGAACAGGTGACCGATCACCAGGAAGATCAGGACGACGCCGGAGAACCGCATGAACAGCCAGGCGTACTTCTCGAAGTTCGGTACCCCCTTCGAGCGGCGCGGCGAGCGCGGGTTGTCCAGGCTTGCCGGACGGTCGCGGTAGCGCTGCCGGATCGGCGCGCTCACAGGAACCGCTCCGCCATGTGCATGCCGATCACCACTGTTGCCGGGACCATGACCAGGAGCCAGGTCACCGCGACCGCCCACAGCATCTGCCGTTGATAGCGCGGCCCTTTCCACCAGAAGTCGATCAGGATCAACCGAACACCGTTGAGCGCGTGGTAGAGCACCGCCGCTACCAGGCCGAGTTCCATCAGCCCGATGATCGGGCTCTTGTAGGTCTCGACCACCTGGTTGTAGGCCTGCGGGCTGACACGGACCAGTGCGGTGTCCAGCACGTGGACGAACAGGAAGAAGAACACGGTCGCGCCGGTGATGCGGTGCAGTACCCATGACCACATGCCGGGGTCGCCGCGATAGAGGGTCTTCCGCCGGTGAGTCTTGTGGACAGCGGCGGTCGGCGCTTCAGTCATCGAGAGCCTCCCTTGGATTTACCGTGACTCTATCCCCGTCGGGGCCTCAATTGGCGTCACAATAATCACATTCGGCCACTCCCGGGCGGCACAATGAGGTTGATGAGTACTCCGCTGACGCCGGCGATGATCGGTCAGGCGCCCAAGGCCCTGCTGCACGACCACCTCGACGGCGGATTACGGCCGGCGACGGTCATCGACATCGCCGGTCAGATGGGCTACGACGGGCTGCCGAGCACGGACGAAGTCGAGTTGGCGACCTGGTTCCGTAATGCCGCGCACAGCGGATCGCTCGTCCGCTATCTGGAACCCTTCGCCCACACCGTTGCGGTGATGCAGACCCCGCAGTCGCTGCACCGGGTGGCGCGGGAATGCGTGGAGGACCTCGCCGCCGACAACGTCGTCTACGCCGAGGTGAGGTTCGCCCCGGAACTGCACCTGGCCGGGGGGATGTCGCTCGACGATGTGGTGGACGCGGTGCTGGCCGGGTTCGCCGACGGCGAGGCCGCGGCGGCGGCGACCGGCCGGACCATCGTGGTGCGCTGCCTGGTGACGGCCATGCGGCACGCGGCGCGGTCGAGGGATATCGCCGAACTGGCGATCCGCTTCCGGGACCGGGGCGTCGTCGGCTTCGACATCGCGGGAGCCGAGGCGGGCCATCCGCCGTCGCGGCACCTGGATGCCTTCGAGTACATGCGGGCCAACAACGCCCGCTTCACCATTCACGCGGGCGAGGCCTTCGGGCTTCCGTCGATCCATGAGGCGTTGGCGTTCTGCGGGGCCGACCGGCTGGGCCACGGGGTGCGCATCGTCGACGACATCGAGGTTCTTCCCGACGGGGCGTTCGAATTGGGCCGGGTCGCGGCAATCGTGCGCGACAAGCGGATACCGCTGGAGATGTGCCCGAGTTCGAACGTCCAAACCGGCGCGGTGCCGAGCATCGAGAAGCACCCCTTCGATCTGTTGGCGCGCTTGCGTTTCCGCGTCACGGTCAACACCGACAACCGTCTGATGAGCGACACCACCATGAGCCAGGAGATGTTCCGCCTGGTGGAAGCGTTCGGCTACGGCTGGAGCGACCTGGAGCGGTTCACCGTCAACGCGATGAAGTCGGCGTTCATCCACTTCGATGAGCGACTGGCCATCATCGACGAGGTCATCAAACCGCGTTACGCGGTGCTCGTCGGCTGAGCGGCGGCCCCGAGGTCACCGCTCACGCAGTCGGCGGCGGCCAGTCCGGACAGCGCCACCATCGGCAGCCCTCCACCAGGGTGGGCGCTGCCTGAGGCGAGATAGAGACCCGGAACCCCGGGTACCCGGTTGGGCGGACGCTTGAAGGCCGCCAACGGGTCGTTGCTGGCGGCGCCGTAGATGGCCCCGCGGCTTCCCGGGAACTGCGCGGCCAACTCTGCCGGGGTGCGCCGCCACACCATCGAGTCCCCGTCGCTCCACAGGCCTGCCGACCGGATGCGTTGTTGTACAACGTCTTCCAGATCTTTCCAGACCTGCGGGTCGCGCGTCCCGGTGGCCGGCTCGGCGGGTGCGTTGGCCATCACGAACACGGGCTCGGCGTCCGGCCAACCGGTGATCCCATGGCTGCGTTCCTGGGCGCACAGATACACCGTCGGCTCGGCGGGTGGACGGTCGCGGTCGACGATGTCGGCGAACTCGGCGTCGTAGTCGGTCGGGAACAGCACCTCGTGCGGCAGTCGATCGGCCCGCCGGGTGGCGCGCAGGATGCCGGTCCACCCCGACATCGACGGGGTCGCCGCTGCCGGGAGGTGCCGCGCGGCATCGGGAAGGGCACCCTCGCGCAGCCAGCCCACGTCGGCATTGACCACCACGGCGCGGCCCGTGCGCTGCCCGCCGCCCGCCAGTGCGACGCCGACTGCCTCGCCCTGCTTCACCAGCACGCGCTCGACCGGGGTGTCACAGTCGACCACCCCGCCGTGGGAGGAGATGGCCTCGACCAGCGCGGTGATCAGGGCATGGACCCCGCCCTCGATGCCGTAGCCGCCCAGCGACAGCTCGACGTGGGCGATGCAATTGAGGGTGGCAGGGGCGCGCCGCGGGTCGCTGCCGTTGTAGGTGGCGTAGCGGCGCAACAACATTCGCAGGTGCGGTTCACGGACGTGGCGGTCGATCCCGGCGGCCATCCGGCGCATGGGGTCGACGGCGAGCAGTGCACGCGGCCGCCGAAGCGCCAGCCCCGCCATCGCCGCCCACGTCGGGGCCGGACCCAGCACGAAATTCGGGGCGGCCGCCGCCCAGATCCTGCGGCTGTAGTCCAGGAACGACGCCAATTCGGCTTCGGCGCCGGAGCCCAGCACCGAACGCACCCGGGCCAGGGTGTCGTGGGGGTCGTGGGCGACCTCGATCACGCACCCGTCGGGGTAGCGGTACCGGAAGCCCGGGTCCAGGGCGCGAAGACCGACGACGTCCTCGAAACGCACACCTGCCCGGGCGAACAGCCGGCCGAAGACTTCCGGGAGGGTGAGCACGCTGGGGCCGGTGTCGACCACGACGCCGTCCACCTCGACGACGCCGGCTTTGCCGCCGGGCCGCGGGCCGGCCTCGAGCACCCGCACCGGCAACCCACGCGCGGCCAGTGCCAGCGCGGCAGCCAGTCCGCCGACCCCGGCACCGACCACCAGGACCTCGGCCCCGCGCTCACTCGCCATGCGGTCCCCGGTGGTGCATGCCGAAGAGACCACCCGGCCGGACCAGGGGGGTGAATCCGGGCAGCGGATCGTCGGGATGGTGCCGGGCGCGCCCGCCGTCGGTGGCGGCGATGGCCGCGACGTCGATGGCGGCCAGTCCGTCCAGGAGCGCGTGCTCCACGGCCGGCAGCAGGGTCCGTCCGTCGACCGAGGCCGCGGGAATCGGCGCGGAGAAGCGCACCACCGCCGCCGGCCGGTCGGCTTCGAGAAAGACGTAGTTGAGGCTCACCGCCACCACGTCGAGAGGGTTGGCGGAGTACAGGGTCACCAGTCCGGGCTTGAGATCCAGCGGGCGCAGATGGGCGGGCCGCTGCCGGCCCTGGGGAAACATCCACAGGGCCCGGCCGGGCCGGTCCAGCAGCTCTGCGCAGGCGCGCAGGCACTCCTTTGCCCGGTCCGGGCTGCTTCGGTCCAGCGGCAGGGCGCCGATCCAGCCCAGGAAGGGCAGCTTCTGAAGATTCCGGGCATCCATGGCCGCCCAACTCAGGCCGCCCAGGGCCTGGTCGAGCATCACCAGCAGCAGGGTGTCCCACCAGGCCACGTGGTTGGGCGCGAGGATGAGCGGACGGTCGGCCAGCGCTGCTCGCGCCCCGTCGAGGCCGGACACCCAGAGCCCGTCCAGTGAACGCGCGACCCGATGCCGCGTGTAGCGACGGGCCAGGCGCAGGAACGCCGGCCGGCGGGTGTCCCCGGCCCGGGCCAGTGCCGCCTGTTCGTTCACGCCGCCTCGCGCTCGGCGCGGGCGGCGTAGGACCGTCCCCGCCAGTGGATGTCGCCTCGGCGGCTCCACCGGAAACTGTCCAGCAGCACCCCCATCATCGCCAGAACGGCCACCGGGTGGAGCAGCACGCTGAGGGGAGTGTGCCCGTAGCGGACCGCCATGATCGTGCGCAGGGCCAGGTTCGCCCCGACCCCGACGGCGGCCGCTACCGCCACCCGGGTGGCGCCGAGCAGCACCGCGATCGGCAACGCCACAAAGGGCACGACGAAGAGAAGTAGGTGCAAGGCCAGCACGGCGACCAGCGCCGCC
>CAIOYU010000516.1 GCA_903862565.1 uncultured Actinomycetes bacterium
GTTGCTGGGCATGTCGATGTCCTCGGCGGTGGCGGTGCTCTTCGGTAAGACCGCTTTTGGTGGGGTGACGGATCTGAACACGTTCGGGGTCAGTACTCCGCCGTGGCAGGTGCCCAACCGTCAGGGTTTTGATGGTGAGGGCAATTATTACGACTCGACGATCCTGGAGGACACCGCGCAGATTCGTGGTCAGATCGGCAACGCCAAGGTCAACGATCACGAGATTGAGGGCACTGCCACGCTGGCGTGGGCTGGCGGGGTGTTCCAGGTGGGCCCGATCCCGACCGCCAATGAGGATGTCGGTCTGGGGGCGGACAACGCCCCGAATGTGATGCAGGCCAAGGGGCAGACGATTTATCTGCCCAAGGGTGAGTATTCGACGTTGTCGTTGGTGGGGGCGGCCTCGAATGGGGATCAGCGCGATCAGCCGATCACGCTGACCACTACTGATGGTGCGACGTTGACGTGGACGCAGACGTTCACCGACTGGGCCTCGACTCCGAAGCCGGCGTCGGTGCCGGGTGAGGCGATCATCAATGGCGGTACCCGGCTCAATCAGTTGGGAAACAAGGTCGACACGACCGCGAATGTGTTCGGTTACACCTATCAGATTCCCGACGGTGTGACGCTGTCGTCGTTGACCCTGCCGGATAACAGCAGTGTGGGCATCCTGGGGGTGGGGTTGGTCCTTTCTCCCGGTGTGACGCCGCCGGCGGCGCCGTGGAGCCGGGTGGGTATTTATACCGATCCGACCGCGACGAATTTCACCGGGCGTATCGACAACGGCACCGTGGGGGTGCCCGGCAATGTGTTGACGGTGTCGCAACTGGTCACGGGCCAGGTTGGGGTGGGTAAAACCATTTACGGGGCGGGTTTGGCTGAGCCGCGTCCGTTGGGGGTCATCACCGAGTTCCTGGGTGGCACTAACGGGGGTACCGGGACCTACCGGGTGAGCCCGGTCATGTACGGGTGGGCGATGTCGGGCAAAGAATGGCCGATCCAGGCGGTGCGGGAGCTGCCGCCCAGCCAGACTGGCGGTGCCCAGGTGGATGTCAGCATGGTGGAAGACGGCGGTTTCACGAAGATGGTGTCGTCTTCGGGTGAGGCCAAGTATTACGTCGGCACCGTCGCCGATTTCGACGCCGCCAAGTGGTCGACCTATTCGGTCATGGGGCCCGGTGGCTACGTGGTGAGTCCGGAGTCGCAGAGTGTGGCGGCGACCTCGATCACTGAGCCCGATGTGCTGGCGTATCAGTCGCAGTTCTGCGGGACGTGCGGCGGCTTCGACAAAGTGGGTTATGCCTATTCGTGGGAGCAGTTGACCGGGAAGCCGACCCCGACGTCGTCGAGTTTCACCGGCGCCATCGGTAGTGGGTTGCCGACGGCCAGTTTCGTCGGGAGTATCGGGGTCGACGGGGTTCCCAGTACCCGGTTGACGGTCTCCAGTGTGGCCGCGGGTACGACGATCACCGCAGGGCAGGTGATTGCCGGGGCAGGTGTGCGGCCGCAGACTGCGATCACCGGGTTCCTCGGCGGCACCCTCGGAGGTGCGGGGACGTACACGATCAGCGGTGACGCGCAGTGGGTGGACTCGACGTCGATGACCGGTGCGGTACCGGGTAACACCTTGGTGGTGTCCAACGTCACGGCGGGCACGATCGCGGTGGGCCAGACCATCGCCGGGGCCAGTGGTACCACCGGTGCTGCCGGGACGACGGCCACCACGGCCGGCTTCCAGGGCAGTATCAACAGTTCGTCGTCGAGTTTCACCGGCAGTATCGGTAACGGCACCCCCGGTGGTGCGGGCTCGGTGCTGAGGGTGGAGACGTTGACCGGTGGCGCTGTGGTGGTGGGCCAGAGCATCACCGGTGCCGGTGTTGCTCCCTCGACGACGATCACCAAGTTCGTCAGTGGTTCTGAGGGGGGTGTGGGCACCTATGAGGTCAACGTTTCCCAGTCGGTCGCCTCGACAACGTTGACGGGCCTGCAGGCCGGGACCACGTTGACGGTCTCGAGCCTCGATCGCGGCACTATCGCGATCGGTCAGACCCTGACCGGTGCTGGTGTGGCGCCGGGGACCACCGTGGTCGCCGTCGATGGCGATACCTTCACCGTGTCTGCGCCGCAGTCGGTGGCGCCAACCTCGATGACAGCGCGGCCGTTGTGGTTGGACGGCTACAAGGGGTGGTCGTTCATCCTGCCCGGCGGCAAGCTGGTGAAGGTCAGCGATGTCGTGGACCGGGTGCGCCAGAACCGGGAAGCCGTCCAGGAGGGCATCCGGGCGGTTCTTGATCGTTCGCGTCAGCGTAAAGCGCAGATTAAGTACACGGCGCTCACCGGTGCACAACCTGTTCCGGCCGGGTTCACCGGTGCCTCGCCCAGCGGCCAGGGCGTGCAGATGGCGTTCGACGGCGATCCCACCACGACGTATGTCAATCTCAGCGGGGCAGGCGCGGGAGCGGTCATCGATCTCGGCGCCCCGAGGGTTCTTACCGCCCTGGGCCTCACCGCGGCCAGTGGGGCCAACATCGCGGCGGGCCAGCA
>CAIOYU010000517.1 GCA_903862565.1 uncultured Actinomycetes bacterium
CGTTCACGACCTCTTTCTGGACCGCAGCCAGAACACCGGGGGACACCGGCGGAAGCACTTCCTCGGACTTAAAATCCGCCCAGTGTGGGTTCGAGTCCCACTGGGGGCACTGGTTTGGTGCAGATCAGAGGTTGCTTACTCTGTGAGACAACGCGTTGCCGACCGGGATCGTCCGCAGATCGTCCGCAGCAGCTTCGTCAAATGCATCCGCTACAGCGTCGAGGTCGTCGGGGAACAAGTGGCCGTAGCGGTCTAGAGTGAGCGTCGCTGACTTGTGGCTGCACGGCATAACCGACCGCGTTTCGGGCCGCGTGTCGGGAGTGATCGCTGACTTGGGAAGCCGATTCAACGCTGACCGGACCGCCATCACGGCTGCCTCATTTTGGTGTCGGTGATGTTGGTGAAACGACTGTGGTGCGGGTTTTTGTGTGGTGTGCTGAACGTCTACGTAGCTGAACTTGTCGCCGGTCCCGGTGCCTTCTCCCCTGCGCGCACGGCTTTCTGGCGGGGGTTCCACCGTGATTGCAATCAATTCTGTTCAGTTGGTCGACGATGTGCCGGATGCCCGTCGTGGTGTCAGGGTCGCAAAATCTGCGAGGCGTGGGGGATCGCGTCGCCGTGGTGTGCCCTACGGCTGGTTGAGTGCGGGTGCGCTGACCTTGGGGGTCAGCGCAGCCCTGGCTGGTGGGGCAGGGGTGGCCCACGCCGACGCAACCGCAGCAGACTCGACGTCTGCATCGGTGAGCGGGCATGCGCAGAATCGCGTTGCGGTGAACCGCTCTGTGCGCCGGGCCAGTGTGTCCGGCGGCGGCGCGGCCCGCTCGGTGGCCCCGGCTGCCCGCGCTTCGGCGGCCTTACCGTCGCGGGCGGTGGTGGGTGCCCGCTTGTTCGGGGCGGCGCGACCGCAACGAGCAGCATCAAACGTGTCAGCTCCGGTGGCAGCACCGGCGGCGAGTTCAACAGTGGAAGCGCTGACGGTCTCACAGGACTCGTCGCGATCCGTCGCTCAAAGCTCGGCCCGCACTGCTGCTCGCACGGTGCGGGGACAGGCGGTGCGTGTGTCGGCCGAAGAAATTAATACCAACGTTGCAACCTTGAATGCTGTGCAGTGGATTAACCGCTCCTCCGGTGCTGTCCAGAACTGGATTGCCGGTCTGCCCGCCAGCCCGGTCAGAGACTTCCTGCAACAGGGACTGGTGTTCGTGCGGGGTGTCGCGCTGTCGCTGGTCGGCGTCCGGGTGGGCTCAACACCGTCGTGCGTGTCCACCGGTAACTGTTCCGGTCAGGACTTCTCGGGCCAAGACCTGACGTCACTCGCGGCACCCGGTGTGGACTTCACCAACGCGAATCTGAGCTACGCGAACCTGAGATACGCGTACCTAGTTCCCTCCGGCGCCGTCACCACCCTGATCTCCGCGGACCTGAGCTACGCGAACCTGAGCGAGGCGTTCATGATTGCAGCGGACCTGACCAACGCGAACCTGACTGGGGCGGCCGCGTTTTACGCGGTCCTGATCGGCGCGAACCTGACCGGCGCGAACCTGACAAACGCCGACCTTTCTTTCGCGGACCTGTCATACGCGATCCTGACCGGCGCGAACCTGACAAATGTGGAGTGGGGCGGCGCGAGCCTGACCAATGTGACGTGGTAGAACAACATCTGCCCTAATGGCGCGGTGACGAACACGGGCTGCACGGCGTAACTGGCAGCGTTTCGCAGCGGCGGCGACAACCAACGGCCTGGGCAACGACATCGTGTTAGTGGTGGACTCCAGCGGCAGCACCGTCTACGCGGCCACCTTCAATGGTGGCGGCTGGGGTATCTCCAGAGCACGCACCCCCGGCCTCGCCGGAAGATCGCCAGCGCCAGCGCCTCTTCGAATCAGTTGTAGCCAAACCCAAACTCTGGGTCATCCCATGCGGGGTCGGTCGGCGGAGGTAACTGCGTTAGCAGATCGGTACCGCCATCATCGAGCGGTGGAGGCCAGGAACTCCCGGGCTGCTGCATAGGCGGATAGGGATCTGGAGGGTCGATATCTGGATATGGGTCGAATGGCGGCGGCATCGGCGGCAACGGTGGGTCCACCGCTGTATAAACGTCGCCGAAGCCCTGGTCGATATCGTTCTCGCCGTTCATGTTCGGACTGCCGACGACCGGCGGAGGCGCATAGGGATCTGGAGGGTCGATATCTGGATATGGGTCGAATGGCTGCGGCAGCACTGGGTCAGGTTCGGTCTGTTCCATGGGCTGAGCGGGCGGAAATACGGGAACAGATATAGGGATGGGTGTGGGGGCCGGCACGATATCGGGAACCCAAGGAGGGGGCTGCATAGACGCATCGGGAATCCAAAGAGGGGGCTGCATGGTCAGATCGGGTGGCGCACCAGCTGTCGGGAGACTCGGGGTCGGATGTTGACCACCGCCACCGACTTTGGCACCGCCACTGATATTGCCACCGCCACCGATATTGCCGCCGCCACCGACGTTGCCGCCGCCGCCACCGACGTTGCCGCCGCCGCCACCGACGTTGCGGCCGCCGCCACCGACGTTGCCGCCGCCGCCGTTGGAGTCGTTGTCACCGGGGCTTGCTAAGGCGACCTGCGGGCCCAGTACAGCGGTTGCGCCGAGTGCGAAGGCACTGATGCCGAGGGTCAAAGCACCGGCACCCAGCCAGGCATACGGGGTACGGGGACGGTGGCGCGAGTTCGCGCCCCGAAGTGTGTTTGTGGGTGTGGCAGCCAAACCGCCGCCTTGCTCATTCGTTGCCCGAATAGGATTAATCGAAGCCATGGGTGTCCCCCCAGTTGCGCCGCGCGCGCAGGGGATGAGTCCCTGTACGGGACAAATTCAGCTACGTTTCTTCGAGGCTACCCCCCGGTCGCGCCCGATGCAGGCTTTAACCGTAAATCATTGATTCGGCACCGGAGCATTGAATGCTATCCGGCTCTGGGTAGGTGCCCGTATTTCTTGCATTTGGCTATCACTTGTCTATAGGCCGAGTTGTACCGGTCCTCCAGGCCGGGCGGGAGCGCCCATCCCGTCGGTGGAGGTCAGCCATCATTCCGTGTCTGCGTGGGTCTAAGTCGGCATGGGGGAGGGCTTGTCTGGGCGCAACAGCCTCTTGCACTGCGAGCGACTCGGTGTCACGAGGGTGTCACAAGTCCAGGACACACCACTCCGTACGGGGACGAACACGACTGAACGCCGTCGGAGCGTATGAGCCGTTCACGACCCCTTTCTTGACCGCGGCCAGATCACCGGTGAACATTGGCGAAAGCAATTCCTCGGACTTGAATCCGCCCAGTGTGGGTTCGAGTCCCACTGGGGGCACTGACTGGGGGCGCCCACCGGCAGATAGCCTTCATTGGATGTACGACCCGACGTGGGAATCCGTCGCAACCCATCCCCTTCCGCAGTGGTACGACGACGCCAAACTGGGGATCTTCCTGCACTGGGGCCTGTACTCGGTGCCAGGCTGGGCGCCCCAGGTGCCCGATATCCAGCAGTTGCTCAAAGAAGCCGGTCCGGCAGAGATGCTCCGGGACAACCCCTATGCCGAGTGGTACCTCAACAGCAGCCGACTGGAGGGCAGCCCC
>CAIOYU010000518.1 GCA_903862565.1 uncultured Actinomycetes bacterium
CGGTGCTGGCCAGGGAGTACTACGTGTTGGCGTCCGGCCGTGCCGGCACGACCGATGCCCGGGGATTGGAAAACGACCTGCTGTCCGGCCTGGATTTCAATGCCGATTAGCGCTGCGCCCGACGAACGCGCCGCGCGGATCGTGCTGGCACTGCTCGCTGTTGACGGTGTCCTCTCGGCCCTTGCCGGTGCGCTGTTCCTCCCGATCTTCCTCGGCCCAGTCCCGTTCCCGGTCAGCGCGCTGGTGAGCGGACTGCTCAATGCAGCCCTGGTGTGGGCGGCCAGTTACTGGACCGGCTCCAAAAGGCTGGCGGCACTGCCCCTGTGGACCTGGCTGGCGACGACAGCGGTGCTGACCATGGGCGGCCCCGGCGGAGACGTCGTCTTCGGCGGACCCGGTGTCCTGGGTTACTCGGCGCTGATCTTCCTGGCCTTGGGAGCGTTTCCCCCGGCGTGGATGCTGAGCAGGCTGTTCTGATCAGCCAGCCCGGGCAGCGGACCGCGCCGCCTTGGCCGGATGATCAGCGGAGGCCCCGCGAGCCGGACCCTTGCGCGACGCCTTGACCGGAGCCTCGGCGGCGGCGGGGGCGGCGTCTGCGACCGTTGGTGTAGGTGCGGGATCTGTCACCGTCGCAGCAGCCGGTGCGGGGGCGGATGCAACCGTGCCGGCCGAGGACCGCGACGCTTTCGCCGAACCGCGGCTGACGCGCCCCTTGGTGGGCGCGCTGGCGACAGCCGCCGGGGTGGGCTCGGCAGCCGGCGCCACGACCGAGTCGACGACGACCGAACCGACGGCCACGGAGTCGACGGCTTCGGTGGTTGCCGGGACCGCAACAGCCTCCGGTACCGCTACCGCCGCTACGGCGACGGGCCGGGTGGCGGCCGCGGTCTTGGCTGCGACTGAGGCAAACGGGCGAGGGGGGAACGGCGGCAGCGGCGGGAACGGGACCAGCGAGGTGATCCAGTTCCACGCGTACTGGAAGAAGTTGTTCACCGACTGCTTGATGCCCTGGTTGATGTCGGGACCGATCTGGGAGAAGTTCAATCCGACGATATCGGCGAAGGCGTACACGCCGGCCTGCACCAGTGGCTCAATGGTGAAGTAGGCGAGGTCGATTCCCGGGGCGACCCACCACAGGATGGGCACGAACCCCATTGCCCACTGGGCAAGCTCAAAGCCCCAGGCCACCCACGGTTCGACGGCGTTGTAGGTGTTCTTGATGAAGCTCTCGGCGCCGCCCACGGCCGCGGCCTGCGGGGCGAATGCCAGTGTGTCTGGTGACGAGCCCAGCGTGTCGGTTGACGCCGCAGGCAGAGCTGCGACCGCGGGCTGGAGCAGCGGGCTCAGCGCGGCACTCAACTGCACTGTCGGAGAAAGCATCTGGACAGGCGCCAGTGCCGGAGCGCTTACCGGTGTGACAGCCGCGGCGCCGACGACAGCGACACTCAGACCGGCGATCAGCACGGACCGGGCGGACAGCCTCAGGGAGTGGCTCATCGGGAAAACTCCTTAACGCGATGCTGACAGTTGTCTGAGAGGTTACACCCACAGGCTGAGAAACCCACAGAACCAGCGGCGATGCACCGGTCACGGCCCCGCCGACTCGGCTGGTCGAACGTACTACTGTGGTGCCCATGTCGACCGCCGGTGCCTCCGGAACCCCTCCGTCGACTTCGCGGTCGACACCACCGCCGACGTCGGCGGGTCTACGACGGGTTCTGCGGCGGGCCCGCGAAGGGGTGAGGCTGAACCCCGACGAGGCAGCCCTGGCACTGACCGCCCGCGGCCCGGATCTCGCCGACTTGTGCGCAAGCGCCGCCCGGGTGCGGGACGCGGGTCTGCAGTCGGCGGGGCGTCGCGGTCCGGGCGGCGGACTCCCGGTCACGTACTCGCGCAAAGTCTTCATCCCGGTCACCCACCTGTGCCGCGACACCTGTCACTACTGCACCTTCGTGACGGTGCCGGGTAAATTGCGCGCCGCCGGGCGAGGTATGTACCTGGAGCCCGACGAGATTGTCGACATCGCCGCCCGTGGAGCCGAACTGGGCTGTAAGGAAGCGCTGTTCACCCTCGGGGATCGTCCGGAAGCGCGATGGCCGGAGGCGGCGCAGTGGCTGGGGGAACGGGGCTACGACTCAACGCTGGACTACGTGCGGGCGATGGCGATCCGCGTGCTGGAGGAGACCGGACTGCTGCCCCACCTCAATCCCGGGGTGATGAGCTGGGCTGAACTGGCCAGACTCAGGCCGGTCGCCCCATCCATGGGGATGATGCTGGAGACGACGTCGCGGCGGCTCTTCGAGACGCGGGGTCTGGCCCATTACGGCAGCCCGGACAAGGATCCGGCGGTGCGGCTGCGCACGCTGACGGATGCCGGCCGCCTGGCCATCCCGTTCACCACGGGACTGCTGGTCGGCATCGGCGAGACGCTCGAAGAGCGGGCCGACACCCTGCACGCGATCCGTCGGGTGCACAAGGAGTTCGGCCACATCCAGGAAGTGATCGTGCAGAACTTCCGTGCCAAGGACCACACCGCGATGGCGGCGGCACCGGACGCCGGTTTCGACGACTTCGTCGCCACCGTCGCGGTGGCCAGGCTGGTGCTGGGACCCGACATGCGCATCCAGGCCCCGCCTAACCTGGTCTCGCGCTCTGAGTGCCTGGCGCTGCTGGCGGCCGGCGTCGACGACTGGGGTGGGGTCTCGCCGCTGACCCCCGATCACGTCAACCCCGAGCGTCCCTGGCCGGCGCTCGACGAACTCGCCGGCCTGACCGCCGAGGCGGGCTTCGAACTCGTGCAGCGCCTGACCGCGCAGCCCAAGTACGTGGAGGGCGGCCCGGCGTGGATCGATCCTCGGGTGGCCGGGCACGTCGCGGCACTGGCCGACCAGCAGACCGGCTTCGCTCTCGACGTGAACGCGGTGGGCCGGCCATGGCAGGAGCCCGACGAGGCTGCCGAATCGCTGGGCCGAACCGACCTGCACACGGCGATCGACGCCGAGGGGCGCCGGACCGCCTCGCGCAGCGACCTGGGCAGCGCCTTCGGGGACTGGGACTCCATCCGCGACCGGGTCGGGGAGCTGGCGGCCCGGGCGCCGGAGCGCCTGGACGGCGACGTGGCCGCTGCGTTGCGTGCTGCCGAGCGCAACCCTGCCGGCTGCAGCGACGATGACTACCTGGCCCTGGCCTCCGCCGATGGGCCGGCAATGGATGCCGTTGCCGCCCTTGCCGATTCGCTGCGTCGCGATGCCGTTGGCGATGACGTCACCTTCGTGGTGAACCGCAACATCAACTTCACCAATATCTGCTACACCGGTTGCCGCTTCTGTGCTTTCGCCCAGCGCAAGGGTGACGCCGATGCTTTCTCCCTGACCGCGCGCGAGGTAGCCGACCGCGCCTGGGAGGCCCATGTCGCCGGTGCCACCGAGGTCTGTATGCAGGGAGGTATCGACCCGGAGTTGCCGGTGACCGGTTACGCCGATCTGGTTCGCGCGGTCAAGGAACGCGTGCCGTCGATGCATGTGCACGCCTTCTCTCCGATGGAGATCGCCAATGGCGCCGCGAAAAGCGGTGTGAGCGTGCGGGAGTGGTTGATCGGCCTGCGTGACGCCGGACTGGACACCATTCCGGGCACCGCCGCGGAGATCCTCGACGACGAGGTGCGCTGGGTGCTCACGAAGGGCAAGCTGCCCACCTCGCTGTGGGTCGAGATCGTCTCCACCGCACACGAGGTGGGCCTGCGGTCGAGTTCGACGATGATGTACGGCCACGTCGACACCCCGAAGCACTGGGTCGCCCACCTCAACGTGCTACGCGGAATCCAGGACCGCACAGGCGGGTTCACCGAGTTCGTCCCACTGCCCTTCGTGCACCAGTCCTCGCCGCTCTACCTCGCCGGAGCGTCCCGCCCGGGCCCGACGCACCGGGATAACCGGGCAGTGCACGCGCTGGCGCGGATCATGTTGCACGGCAGGATCTCCAATATTCAGACCAGCTGGGTCAAACTCGGCGTGGAACGCACCCAGGTGATGCTGAACGGCGGCGCCAACGATCTGGGCGGCACGCTGATGGAGGAGACCATCTCTCGCATGGCGGGTTCGCAGTACGGCTCGGCAAAGACCGTGGCCGAACTGGTGGCCATCGCCGAGGGCATCGGGAGGCCCGCCCGTCAGCGCACCACCACCTACACCGGGCGGGCGGCTTGATGAGGCGGGCGCCGTTGATCTGGCCCATCGCGTTCGCGGTGTTGTCCGTTCTCGCCGTGATCATCGTTCCGCTCGGGCCGGGCGTTGAGCAGTCGGGGTCGGCGGTGGTCGAGCACCTCATCGCGCACAGCGGCGCGGTCCGTTTGCGGGCGTTGCTGGCGGCCCTGGCGCTGCTCTCCTTCGTGGTCGTCGTCGGCTATGCGCGGGAGCGGATGGACGGGCCCGCTGGGCACGTCTTCCTCGTCGGTGCGGCCGTCTTCGTCGCCGGGGTCGTGGTTCAGTTGATGCTGACCGCCGGTCTTGCCTTGCATGCTTCCAGCCTGGACCCGCCCACCGCGCGCACGTTGGCCGACGTCGCCGCCATGTGGGGCCCGATGCTCTCGGTCGCCGGCATCATGCTCGCCGGGCCGGTGATCTGGGCGGCCCGTCTCGGCCGATTCCCGCAGTGGCTGGCGACCGTGGCCGCGGTGTTCGCCGTCGAGCAGGTGGTCGGGATGCTGACGATCATCGGCCCGGTGGGCAGTTTCATCGCACCCGGCGGCCCGATGACCGACTTCGTCGGTGGCGGCCTGTTCCTGGCCTTCCTCTGTGCGCTGGGATTCGGCACGGCGCTGCCGGCCGAGACCGGGGGCGTTGCGCAACTGGAGCCGAAGCCTGAGCCGCAACCGGAGCCGGAACCTGAATCCAGTACCGTGTCGGTGACGCGGTCTGATATCCGGCCCGATACCAGTGACGCGCTGACCGACTGACCGACAACGAAGAGCCAATCGAGGAGAACCTTCGTGACCTACGTGATCACCGAAGCCTGCGTCGACATCAAGGACAAGGCGTGTATCGAGGAATGCCCGGTCGACTGCATCTACGAGGGTGCCCGGATGCTCTTCATCCACCCCGACGAGTGCGTGGACTGCGGTGCGTGTGAGCCGGTCTGCCCCGTCGAGGCGATCTACTACGAGGACGACGTTCCCGACGAGTCTGCGCAGTACACCCAGATCAATGTCGACTTCTTCGAGGAACTCGGCTCACCGGGCGGCGCATCCAAGGTCGGCATGACCGAGAACGATCCTCAGGTGGTCAAGGATCTTCCGCCGAAGGCCGAGGACTGACGGTCCCGCCGCGGGCGCGCCGCCGCCCGGTGTCGGCGCGGTTGCCGGTGTTCCCGTGGGACACCCTGGCCGATGCCGCCGCAACCGCCCGTTCGCATCCTGACGGCATCGTCGACCTCTCGGTGGGAACCCCGGTGGATCCGGTGGCCCCGGTCATTCGCGAGGCCCTGGCACGAGCCTCCGGAGTGCCCGGCTACCCCTGGACGGCCGGTACCCCGGAACTTCGGGCGTCGGCGGTCGCGGCCCTCACCCGCCGCTACGGCGTCACCGGTCTGGCCGAGCATGCCGTGCTCCCGGTGATCGGCAGCAAGGAACTCATCGCCTGGTTGCCCACGCTGCTGGGGTTGGGCGCCGATGACGCGGTGGTGGTCCCCCAACTGGCCTACCCGACCTACGAGGTGGGTGCCCGCTTGGCCACCGCAGAGGTGATCGCCGCAGACTCGCTGACCCAACTGGGCCCGCAGTCACCGGCGCTGCTGTATCTGAACTCGCCGAGCAACCCCACCGGTCGCGTGCTGGGCGCCGACCACCTGCGCAAGGTCGTCGAGTGGGCCCGCGAGCGTGGCACGGTGGTGGTCTCCGACGAGTGCTATCTGGGTTTGGGCTGGGACGAGCGGCCGGTGTCGGTGCTGCATCCCTCGGTGTGCGGGGGAGACCACACCGGCCTGCTGGCGGTGCATTCGCTGTCCAAGAGTTCGTCGCTGGCCGGGTACCGGGCCGGGTTCGTCGCCGGCGACGCGGGGTTGGTCGCCGAGTTGCTCGCGGTGCGCAAGCACGCC
>CAIOYU010000519.1 GCA_903862565.1 uncultured Actinomycetes bacterium
ACACGTCGCGCCGGTGCCACCGTCGCTGCGACAGCGATGTCATGCTCCAGCCATGACAGCGGTGTACGGGGTGGCGGCGGCCGCCGCGGTATGCGGTGTCAGCGTGCGCACGATCCAGCGGCGTAGCGCGGCCCTGGAGGCCGCCGGGGCCTGGCGCGACAGCCGGAGACGGTGGCAGATCCCGGTGACCGCACTGACCGCGGTGGGGCTGCGACCCGGTGGCGGCGACACCGTGACAGTTGGCTACGACATGTCCTACGACACTGCGACATTTGACGCTGACATGGCGGAGCTGCGTCGCCGCGCGGAGGTCGCCGAAGCCCGCGTTGCGGGGCTCCAGGCGGTCATCGAGGCGCAGGCGATGGCGCTGAGGCAGTTGGAGGCGCGGCCGGCACCGGAGGCCGCTCCTGGGCCACTCAGGTGGGTGCGCAAGCTGTTCTAGCGGGGTCAGTACAGCAGGTGGTGAACAGTGACGTCGGTGTCGCCACGTCTCGTTTCCCGGATGACCTCCGCCTCAGGCTTCTCGCCGCGGTCAAGCGCAATCGATCGCAGCAAGTTCGCGCCCGCCGTGCCCCACAGGAGAGAGCTACGAGGACAGTTCCTCCCCGGTAACGGATTCCCCCTATCGTCCCGGTAGCTGCGCGGCAACACACCTTGAGGCCGGTCCAAGAATTCGTACTCCGGCGAGACTTCGCCCAACTCCGGAGACCAGCGCGCCACCTCGCCCTGATCGATCCAGAACCGGCGGGTGACACGGTGACGGAAGTGGTGGAGCTTGCCAGCGTGGAGGTAGCGGTACACGGTCGAAATCGGGATCTGCGCCTCGGCGGAAAACCGCCGCGGTGACACCCACGTCTCATGCTTCTCAGTGCTCATGGCGGCGGACGATAGACCAGCTGACGGGGTAGTTGAGAGTGTGGCGCGAGACCGGTCGGTGGAGTGGGCGCGAGACCGGTCGGTGGAGTGGGCGCGAGACCGGTCGGTGGAGTGGATGAGAATGATTACGCGGATGCCGTAGGAGGCCGCGACCTGGTCACATGTGTGTTTTTCAGATCGCTTTTTCACGGCCGCCGGTAGCCCGGTGGCAACCCGATCGGCCACGGTGACGGTGAGGGCGACGGCGGCGGTGACGGCGCAACAGGTGTGTGGATGCAGTGACCGGACGCCGTACAGCCGTCCAGGATGCACTGGAATCGCCTCCGGTTGCGCCGCTGAGTGATCTGTTGCCGGATGCGCTCCATGGTGGCCTCGTCGGCACGGAAGAGCGGCTGACGGACCCACAGCGGCCGCGTCTCGGGCGGCTCGGTCAGCGGGCGGTCGGGCAGCCGGCGGGTGCCCATGACGGCGACCGCACGGGAGAGTGCGACGGCGGCCGACGGGCCGTCGGAGAGCACCGTGTAGCCGCCCTGGCGGACACCACCGCCGTAGAGGTGCTGCCGTCTGGTCACCCAGCGCCACTTGCCGTTGCGGAGCACCTGGACCCGCCGTAGCCGTGGCCGGTGGACAGCCGCCTCGCCCAGCGGTCGGAACGTCCGTGACCGGCTGTGACGGCGCATCGTTCGGCGCAGATCGTCGAAGTCGTCGCGGGACACCTCGACCGTCTCGATCACCTTCTCCAGACCCCAGCGACCCCAGAAGCGGCCGGGCCGGTCACTCCACTCCGGCGGAACGATGTGCTGGTACTCCTTGCTGCTCTCCCCGGGCGCAGCGTGCTTGAGGAAGTACTTGGCGAGCCGCGCGGGATCGGCCTGCCGCATGCCCTCGGGAGCATCCAGATGCACGCCGTGCTCCCGGTGGCGGCGGCGCTCATCCGGGTCGGGATGCCGCACGATTTCAGCCCACGCCATGCGAGCCCAGCCGGCGAAATCGACCTCGACCGGGGGGACTCCGACACCTTCGAAGATGACGGTGCCCGGTGGAACGCAGGTGTATACGTGCAGGTGGGGGGCACCGCGGCCCTGGAATTCTTTTTTCCAGATGCCCTTGATCGCACCGCGGCTGCGGTAATCGACGCCAGCCGCCGCGAGCTGCTTCTTCCACGCAAGCGCCATCCGCCGGCGCCACTCGGTGACGCACCCCATGAAGTGGTCGGCGGTGGGCGCCACGGTCAACCAGTCACCGGGCAGAGTCAGGGTGATCATGGTCGGGATCCACCCCCGTTCCTCGAGTTCGACCAGGGGCTGCCAGTCGATCTCGGCGACGGTCCGCACCATCCGCCTACGGGACTTCCAGGACCACTCGGTGATCGGGCCGCGATCGTGCGGAACGGGCCGCTGGGGGAGCTGCTGAGCGTAGAGGCTGACGGTGCCCGGAGCGACCGAAATCGCGTAGTGCACAGCGAGGTCGTCGGGGTTGTCGTAGCGGTCGAAGTGCGCCGCGGCCGCTCCAACAAGCTCAGCGGTCGGGTATCGCGATTTCGCCCTATCGGCAGCGGAATCAAAAACTCGTTTCTGCTGCTCAGAGGGTGCCGTGTCAGAATATGTCCCAAGGGTCAAGGGGGCCGCGCCAGCGGCTGTGGAGGGCGAATTTGCCGAAAAATCGACGTCGACAACGGGAATTTCGCGCCACTCGCCGGCCACGAAGTAGCCCGGTTTCGTCTCTAAAGCGGAGACAGAAATGCCCGGAAACGGCGAGTCGACTGTTTCCGAAATGAGTCTCTGGGAGTCCGCGCCGCTATTGCGCACGGGGGGGCGGGTGCTGATAACCTCCACCTGTCGTCGGAAGCCGTCGCCCCTTGTGTCCGCTAAAACTCGGGGGTGGCGGCTTTCTGATGTTGTGGGGGCACCGTTGCACGTCCGGAGCCGTTCCAACGACCGCGACACGCCTCGACGCCCTCCGGGCATCTCAGGCCCCCGGAAACGCTGCCGTGGCGGTGGTGGTGACTGTCGGCCTGGCGGCCTCCCACAGCACGCCCTGCGGGCGCGAAAAGCACTCCCGCCCTGCGGGGCCTGGCGGCCCCTCCGGTTGGGCTCCCGCGCCGCCGGCCGCCTGCGGCGTCCGCCAGCTTGGGCCCGTGCAGCCGTACCCCGGCTGTGGGGGTCAGGGGTTCGAATCCCCTTAGCTCCACAGCGGTCAGTGCGGTCACCGGGATCTGCCACCACTACGACACGTCGCGCCGGTGCCACCGTCGCTGCGACAGCGATGTCATGCTCCAGCCATGACAGCGGTGTACGGGGTGGCGGCGGCCGCCGCGGTATGCGGTGTCAGCGTGCGCACGATCCAGCGGCGTAGCGCGGCCCTGGAG
>CAIOYU010000520.1 GCA_903862565.1 uncultured Actinomycetes bacterium
ACTGCTCCACCAGGTGTAGTTGGTGTCCTGGGCACCGGCTGGGGCGTCGATGACGGCGAGCAGGGATCGGGCGGTGTCGGTCCAGGCCAGGACGGCGCTGCCGTCGTCGCGGGTGCCGCAGTACAGGGTCCCGGCCTGCTGGCCTGGCGTAGCGTTTTTGCGCCAGGGTCCTGGGCTTTGGATCCGTCCGGGGCAGTCTTGTTGGCGGGTTTCGGCGAGCACGTCCTGGAACTGGCTTTCCAAGGCGGCGCGGTCGGCGGCAAGGGTGTAGCGGGCGCGGATCGGTCCACCGGGGTCGGTGTTGGGTCCGCAGGTCAGCGCCCCGAGCACCCCGGGAGGCACCGCCGCCTCGGGGGTGCAAGCACCGGTGGGAAACCCGGCGGGCAGGAGTGCCTGCAGTTCAGCCTCGGCGGCGGCGGCCGGCACCAGGCTCGGTGTCGTCGAGGTCGGCGAGGCGGGCATCGAGGTCGCCGACGATACCGTGGCGGCGACCTCGGCCGGTTCGCCACTGTCGCGTGTGGACGACCAGCCGATCAGGCCCAGTAAGGCTCCCCCGGCCACCGCGGCGGCGGCCCACACCCCGACGGCACGGCGCCGCGCCGGCGCTTTAGGGGCGGTCGAGGGTGCTGCGGTGTCGGTGATCCGCCCCGACGCGGGGGCAGGGGGTTGCGGTCGCGGCGGCGGTGCTGCTGGCGGTGACGGCGGTGCGATCGGGCCGGGCTCGGTGTCCACGGCGCGGGCACGCCCGGGTGGCGGTACATCTGCCCGCGGGGCCGGTGGTGGTGGGTCGAGCCGCGGCGGGGTCGGGTCGGGTACCGGTTCGTCGTCGGTGTCCGAGGTCCGGTCGTCGGATGGTGTCATCGGGTCGTCGTCGTCGGCGAGTTCATCGGCCAGTGGTGGAATCGCCCGCCTCCGGCGGGTGACGGCATCCTCGGCGTCGCTAATGAGGCCTTTGGCGAGGAAATCGAGCGCTCCGACCGCCGAGTCGGCGGTGCCGCCGCCGGGTGGGAGGTAGGCGATGGCGACCGGGAAGTCGGCCATCCCGAAGTGGGGTGCGCTGCCTGCCAGTGACGGCGCGAGAATGATGTCACGCACCGACCGGAACCGGCCCTGGCCGTCATGGCCGCATTCCTCGGCCGGCACCGTGTCGAGATCGGCGCTGCGATCGCGGATCGGGCTGTCCAGGACCGCGTGGTAGAGCGCGGCTCCATCAGGGCCGGTGAGGATGGCCACGGTGTCGCCGGTGATCGGCAGCGCGGCCCCTAGTTCGGCGGGCCCGGAAATCAGGGCGGTCAACTCGAAACGCGACACGTCCTAAAAAATACCGCCTCAGGGTGCGCTGATCGTGGTCATCGGATCAGCGGTGGCAACGTGGCCAGCACCACAGCCGGGCACACCGCGCTCCGTTAACTCCGGTCGGGACCCACTCCCCCACTAGCGTCGCCACCGAGCCTGGCCTTGCGCTCTCGCCAGGCGACGGTAGGTGTTGACGCCACGCGCCTGTTTAGGACGCGGCCCGGCTCCCGTCGGCGCCGATGAGCCCCGGAGCGCTGCTGCGAACCAAGGAGATCACGAGCTCCGACATGCTGACGCCCTGCATCTCAGCCGCCTCACGGATCCGGTCGTGTTCCTCGGGTAGGAGTCGCACACCCATCAGCTTGGTCCGCTGCCGAGTCTCTGTGCCCCGCCCACCAGACATTCGCAGACTCCCTTCCGCGCTCTACCTGCAGTTACAAGATCCTTGTTACCGGGAACTTGTTACAGGCTACATGTAACGAATAACAAATACCGTGTAGTATCACCTCGTGTCGTACGCGCACTCCCCCGCCGTGCAAGATCTCTCGCGGGTGGTGTTTGGGCAGAAGAACCGCTTACCGGTGATGCTGGCGATTGCAGAGTCGACCGGGGTTTTCACCGCATCGGAGTTAACCCAGCAGCTCGGCCTCGCAAGCCTCAGCCTGATCCAACTCCCCCTCAAGGCACTTGAGGACGCGCAGTTGATTGTGCGGTTGGATACCCCGTCGGACCGCTCGACGTACTACCAGCGCAATGAATCCTCTGCCTGGGCGTTGGCCCGCGAGTTGGTCGACGCCGCCCTGCGTGCCGACGTCGACAAGCGGTCAACCTCGTAGTCGATCGCGCGGGGTTAGTTCGGGTTTGCCCCCATGCGCGGCAAGGCCTGGCCGGGCGCAGTGACTACCCGAAATCGACGGTTCGCCAATGGATTTCACGGGCATTGCTGCCGGCTGGCATCCCAACAGGACGGGATCTCACCTGATTTTTCCGCGGAAAAAACGTTCAACAACTGTTTCGTGTGGGCGGTATTTTTCCGCGGAAAAAGCGTGCCCTGTGTCCGTCTAACCTACTTCTGTAATTGTTTCCGAAGAAGGCTCACCAATGTCCGGGCGCCGCCCTCCCCCAACTCGTCATAGAGAGCCGCCACCAAAGCGCTCGGATCCGTACTGAACCGTTTCAGCGCTCGCGACAGCGACCGCGCCCGCGGCGGCCCACTAAGTGCACTGTCGCCTGCGGTGGAACCCTTGCCGGAGCCCTCACCGGCGCCTGCCCCTCCCCCGCCGCCCTTCAGGGCCGCGCTGCGCAACCAGACTTCGACCTGCTCTTCCCGTGGGAGTTTGGCGAGTTCCCGCGCATCCCTAATCGCCAGGTCGCCACGCCGCACTGCGTCCTGGAGCGTCGGGTCTAGTTCGAGCAGCTTGCGCCGTTGGGAGATCCAGGTATCGCTTTTCTTCAACCTTTCTTTAGCGAGCGTCGCGGTACCGCATTCCCTGACGAGTTGCTCGACGGCCTTGGCCTCTTCCATGTAGTCGAAGCTTTTCCGGTCGACATTCTCAGAGATGACTGCGGCCAACAGTGTCTCGCGGTCCCGGGCCAGTTCATCTCGCACAATGACGTCCAGTTCGGGCCGGCCGAACTTAAGGGCCGCAGCCAGCCGTCTGTTGCCGATGATGACGACCCACTTGCCGGCTACCTCTGCATTTGGGAACAGCGCTTGGAATGCGGCCCGGGTGACCACAACGGCGGGCTGCAGCTGGGTGTCGACAATGGATTCCAACTCGGCCAGATCACCAACCGAGTCGCGGGGGTTGTGCGGATTGGGGACGAGGTCGCCCAACGGGACGGACGCCGGAGCCCGGCCTGGTACAACGCCACCACCGTCGACCGTTGAGTTCTGCCCGACTGACCCGGCCAGCATTGACCAGTCGGTATGTACGCCACCTCTAGGCTTGCTCATGCGTGCGCCCCGGCCATCAGGTGCGCCGCCACTTCATCGGCGAGGGCATAGAAGTCGGCGATCGCTTCGGTGTTGTCCTTGCTCTTCCTGTATTGGGTCACCACGAGCCCTTCTGCGGAAGCGTTGGTGTGGATCTTGTACCGCCGGATGACTGTCGTGGCCAGGCGGAAGCCGCCGGCTTCGGCGAAGCCCTGTGTCTGTTTGACCCAGCGGGTGCCATCCCGGGGATCCCAGTTGTTGATGAGGAACAGGTAGGGGATTGCCCGAGGGTCGAGCAGTTGGGCGATGGTACGAGCTGTTGGATCGAAAGCGAGAGGTTCCGCGATCACTGGCACTATCACCAGGTCGGTCACGTCGAGGACTGTTCGGAGAACATCGGCGGTGTAGGCGTCGCCCAAGCCGTCGCTATTGCCCGATGCGCTCGTGCGGCCCGGGTTGTACCAGCCGGCGGTATCGACGTAGACCTCTTTGATCCCCGACAGACGATTAAGCATCGCGAGGTGTTCGAGGGGGTCGTCGTCGGCCTGGATGAGATGAAAGGGGAGCGAGTCCACTCGCTTTGCCCACCACTTCGCAGACCCCTGCGGGTCGATTGAGACCGCGGCCACGGGGGAGGAGCTTCCGTCGGGGAGGTCGGCTGCCAACTGCTCGGCCCGTACGGCGGCCAGATTGACGGCGATGGTGCTCTTACCGACGCCACCTTTCTGGTTCAAGATCGTGATAACTCTCGACATTCGCGTGCCCTTCGGTGGTATCGGCGGGGGAGAGGACTGTGACGCTGCGTGGTGGTACGGATGTTACGGGAGTGGCTCTGGGCGACGGGTCCCGCGACACGCCCCAGTGCATCACAACTTCAGCAATTTTTCCACGGAAAAACCCCGTCCCCCAGAAGCCGCTGAACGAGGGTCGCATGGGCCGGCAACGGCGTTTTTTCCGCGGAAAAACTGATTCGGGCGGCAAGCCCGAGTCGCTTCGTCACCGGATTGGATCCGGTGCTGCCACGCCATCTAGCAGCGGATTCTAGCTTTTTTCCGCGGAAAAACACCCACTGCGACCCACCTTGGCTCGGCGGTGCCAGGTGCCGCGCCCGGGCCTGGCACACCGTGGCCAATATGCGCCGCACGCGTGCGTATCCGACTCATCATCGTGGCCCGCTAGGGACGCCTGGATCGGAGCCGCTCGAGTGCCTCACAGATACGTTCTGACTCAGCAGTGTGCCACCCGGCACAGCCCATAGGGGTGCGGTTCAAGTGGCGGGCGCCGGACTGCTTCTCCGTGGCGGCGGGGGAGTGACCCGGCGCGCACAACAGTCACAGACCCCTGGCCTGGCGAATGGCGGCATCGGCGGCTGCGACTTGCTGGGCGACTTCATCGGTCTTCTTGGACAGCGCCCGGCGGTGGGCCTCGGCGGCTATGCGCCGCGCTTCGGACCGCCCGGGCCCAGATAGCGCCGCGAGCCCGTCCTGGCGTGCACGCTGGTTGCTGGCGAGTTCTGCCTGTGCAGCGGCGATGCGTGCGCGTGCCTCGGCCAGTTCGTGGGCCTCTCGGGCCTCGTCGGCGGCCGCGGGGCGCACACTCAGATCCCCGTACCACTTGAGGATCGCGCCCAGCAGCGCGATGGGTTTGTCCGGGCTTGCCGCGAGCCATCTAGCGCCGGCGAAGTCGCGGATCGCCTGGTTGACGTCGCGGGCGGTCCACCCGTGTAGAGCCGCGGCTTGCAGGTTGCTTGCCCACGCGTGGGGTGTTCGATAGCGGTGAGCCCATGTCGGGCTGTCATCGGCGCGGATCCACTCCCGAGCCAGCTTCGCGCCCGCCGGACTCCTGTCGTGGCGCCGCGCAGCGGCTGTTTCCGCGACGGCTTGCCGGCGCGGTCGTGTAGTAACCAACTTCTTAACAGGGGGTTTAGTACCTGACTCCCCTGCGGGGAGGTGGGGTGACAGCGGTTCAGGAAATCGGGTCGGGTGCAGCGCCCAAACTGATGCCCAACCCTGCCCTGAATCTTTGGACCGGTAACTCGCCTGGCGTTCATCGAGGGTGCGAAGGCGCCCACGCATGACCTCGGTGGCGACACCCAGCAGCAGCAGCGCTTGATCGGCCCGTTGAACGGTGCGCTCGCTGTACCCGGTGATCTTCACGAGGGTTTTGATCGCGGGCCGGCAGTTGCGGCCGGTGTCGCAGTCGGCGAAGACCGCCCGGGCCGCAGCGACCGCGACGATCGCTTTCAACGACACCGGGTTGCAGCCCATCACCGGGGCGACCCGGGTGGTGTAGTGCCGTTCGTAGGCAAGGGGAATGCCCTCTAGCCACCCCTGTGCGCTGTCCCATGCGGGCACCTGGGTCCAGATCCCCTCGGGCAACTCGAGCTTGACCGCCCGCGCCCGTTTCGCGGCCGCAGTCTTCTGCTGGCACAGGAATCTCAGTGCCTCGGCGGGTGCGGTTCTTGCGATACCGCGCACGCGGTTGGACGCGCTGCTGCCGCGGTAGGGGATCTCGGCGGGTAACGATTTAAGGAGTAGCGCGGAATCATCTGGTGCCGTACGAGGGCGCACGCTACTGTTAAGACTGTCAGTCATTGACAAGCCCTTCGGGGTTGGTGCGCAAGCACCGCTGAGTCGAGCGCCAACTCGTCTCGCCTTCGGCCCCCGGTTACTACCCGGGGGCCGATTCTTTTGTGGCAGTGGGCATTTGCGCGGCGTATGTACTTGGGGTTCGGCGCCGAAGCGCCCCATCGTCAGCCGGCATCACCTCCCGATTTGGCCGCGAGCGCGGTTTAACCGCGCCGGAGGATGGTTCCCTCGCTTGAAGCATGGCGGTGGTGGGGTGTTGTTCCTTGGCGACACGCCGCGCCGCGGCTAAACCGCGCCTTCTGACCGCCAGGCGGTCTATGCCTCGGCCCACACCGAAATGGCGGTGCTGCAACTTCGGCTTGGTTGTGTCAGCGTGGACCGGGAGGGAGTCCGGCTGCTGGGCTCTGTGCGTACTGGGAGGTCTTGGGCATGGTTTGTGATAGCGGCGCATTAGGTCCCGCGGGGGCGGCGTGCTCGGCCCATCGTGATGTGGTTGCCGGGGCTGAACGGCTGTTCGGGGGTGTCGCGAACGCCCGCGACACCGTTGCTGCCGGGGTCGCCTCACTGGCCAGTGATGGGCTGATCAATGCCTCCGCGGCGGTGGCTCCCGCACTGTCTCGGATATTCGGCCCGATCCCGACTGATGTGCCCCCTCCTGTTCCCGCCCCTGATCCGGCGCCGCCGCCGGTGGCGCCGGGGGTGAATCCGCCGCCACCGCCCGGGGCGGGCGGCACGACGTCGGGGGCGGGGACGTCGGGGGATAAGCATCGGGCGGGCACGGCGTCGGTGGAGGGTCTCGACGAACAGTTGGTCGCGACGGTTAACGAGGCGCTAACGGGGAACCGCGTCGCCCAGGATCAGATCACCGGGATTTTGCAGGAGATCGAGGCCCGTCACACACAGTTATCCACTGCCGGGCCGGATTCGGCGGCGTTGAGTTCCTATCAGCAGTATCTCGATCAGCAACTCGGCCGTGTCCAGCAGATTTTGATCACCGCGCAGGCCGATGCGGACGCAAAAA
>CAIOYU010000521.1 GCA_903862565.1 uncultured Actinomycetes bacterium
TCGACGGCGATGCACACCACCCCCGGGGCCGGTCGATTCGCGCCCAGCCCTTCTGCCGACCTGCACATCGGCAACCTGCGCACCGCCGTGCTGGCCTGGCTGTTCGCCCGCTCGACGGGCCGGCGGTTCCTGGTCCGGGTGGAAGACCTCGACGACCGCGCCCACGATGACATCGCGGCGCGCCAGTTGGCCGATCTCGCCGCGATCGGGGTGACCTGGGATGAGGAGCCGGGGTGGCAGTCGGCTCACCGGCAGCGGTACGACGCGGTGATCGCCGCGCTTGCCGAGAGCGATCTCGTGTTCGAATGCTATTGCAGCAGAAGAGAAATCCTGGACGCACCCCGGGCACCGCACGCCCCCGAAGGCGCCTATCCGGGAACCTGCCGGGATTTGACGGCGGCTGAGCGCGATGCCCGTTCGGCCGACGGCCGCCCACCGGCACTGCGCTTGCGGGCCGGCGTCGGCCGGTTCACGGTCACCGACCTCCTGCACGGTGAGTTCACCGGCGTGGTCGACGACTTTGTGCTCCGCCGGGGCGACGGGGTGGCGGCCTACAACCTCGCAGTGGTGGTCGACGACGCCGCTTCGGGCATCGACCAGGTGGTGCGCGGGGACGATCTGCTGGCCTCCTCGCCGCGGCAGGCCTATCTGGCGTCACTGCTGGGCTACCCGCAACCCGTGTATGCCCATGTGCCACTGGCACTGAACAGCGAGGGCAAGCGCCTGGCAAAGCGCGACGGAACGGTCACACTCGCCGAACTCGGCGTCTCCGAAGCGTTCGCGCTCATCACCGAGTCGCTGGGCTGGCCGTCGTCGGACATGACCGAACTTCTCACCCGGTTCGACCCGGGCCGACTCCCCCGGGAGCCGTGGATCTACCGCTGAACGGCAACTTCCAGGCCGACCATTCCGCGCAGCGTGACGTGCGGCTTGTACACCGGTTCGGCAGCAAGTCGCGCGCCGGGGAACCGCCGGGTCACCGCCGAGAGTGCGACCGCGGCCTCCAGTCGGGCCAGCGGGGAGCCCAGACAGAAGTGGGCCCCCAACCCGAAGGCGAGGTGCCGGATCGGGGACCGGGTGGGGTCGAACTCGTCGGGCCGATCGGTCACCGCCGGGTCGCGGTGGGCCGCCGCCAGGAGCAGCATCATCGTGTCGCCCTTAGAGATTCGAGTCTCGCCGATTCGAGTCTCGCCGATCGTCATGTCCTCGCCGGCGATGCGCCCCACGAGTTGGACCGGAGGGTCGAAGCGCAGCGTCTCCTCGACGATCCCGCTCGCCAGCGCCGAATCGCCGCCCAGTGCGGCCCAGTACCGCGGGTGGCGCAGCATGGCCAGTACCGCGTTGGCGATGAGATTCACCGTGGTTTCGTGACCGGCGATGAGGAGCAGGTTGCAGGTGGCGACGATTTCGTCCTCGGTCAATTGGTCGCCGGACTCTTCGACGGCGATCAAAGCCGACATCAGGTCGTCGGCGGGGTGGGCACGGCGCTTGGCCAGTAGGTCTCGCAGATATCCGCGCAGCCACAGCCCGGCTTCCAGTCGCTCGTCGAATCCCTGCGCCTGTCCGGTGAAGGCGACGAACGGATCCAAACCCTGTGCCAGCAGACCGGACGCCCAACTGAATTGCGCCTCATCCTCGAGTGGCACACCCAGCAGTCGGCAGATCACCGCGACGGGCAACGGGTAGGCCAGGTCCGCCACGGCGTCGAACCGGTCCTGATCTGCGACGGCGTCCAGCAGGCCCTCGACCATGTCTGCGATGTCGGGTTCGAGCGCCTTGACCACCTTGGGGGAGAACGCTTTACTGACCAGCCTGCGCAGCCGGGTGTGGTCCGGGGGATCGAGGAACAGGAACCCCGGGGTGCCGAACGGCCGCAGGTTCTCCCCGGCGGCCATGGCACGCTGCGCCGCCGTGGACTTCAGCCGGTCGGCGCACGACGAAGGGTCCCGCAGTACCTGTTCGCATTCCGAAAACGACGAGAAGACAACCAGATTGGAGTCGGGCAACAGCAGCGGCCCGCTCTCGCGGATCTGGTTGAACACCGGGTACGGGTCGGCCCGGTTGGCTGGGTCGAGCAGTTGCAGCAGCATCATTTGGCTCGTCATCTGTCCACCCGTCGTCTCGTGACTCACCTTACTACCCTGCCCTTTCCACATCCCGGGGAAATCACCGGACCCCTCGTCAGGGCATCGGCGAGGTTCGGCGCGGTACCGAGGTCGACGACCGGCGGCAAAGAGACCCGGACCTCGTAGATGACGGGCCCCTGGCCGCCAACGTCTCGGCAGGTGAGCGCAACCCTCTGGCCGCTCCCCCGACCGAACTTGGCGTCCACGGCGTCCCGCACGATCCCGGGGGAAAGCCTTGTTCCGTCGGCGCGGGCGATCACCGGATTCAGGACAGTGCTCACCTGTTTGGCCAAGGCTGCGGCAATGCCGAAATACTCCGAGGGCGTGACGCCCGAGCAGGTTCCGTGGGCGTACCACTCATGTGATGACATGAACTTCTCGTCGGACATCATGTCCCGCAGCGTGTTCCGGACATCATCGGGCAGCGCCACCGACTTACGGTCAGCAGAACCCTTGGGCAGGTCGCAGTACTGCTCGGTGGACGGCTGCGGCCACAGCCCGTGCAGCAGGAGAGCCTGCCCCAGCTTGCGGACGTGCCCGGATCGGCAGCCAGGAGTGGACGGCTCAGCCCTGCAGAGGCTGGGACCCCAGGTCAACGCCAGCACGCTGGAACTGCTGGACGCCTGCGTCGGCGGTGTCGAACGGCGATCCAGGACAAGGAGTTTGATGGCGACGGCCGCTATCACCGCCACCACGACAACGGCAAGGAGCGCCAGCGGCCGTCGCTTCACGACGCACTCCGGTAGTACCGCCCCAGCACCTCGTCGCGAAGGGCGTCGAAGTCACCGGCAGCGATCGCGTCGCGGATCCGGTCGACGAGTCGGATGATGAAGCGCTCGTTATGGATCGTGCACAGCGTGGAGGCCAGGATCTCCTTGGCCTTGAAGAGGTGGTGCAGGTAGGCCCGGGTGTAGTGAGCACACGTGTAGCAGTCGCACTCCGGGTCGATCGGCGTGAAGTCGCGCCGGTATCGCGCACCGGTGATGTTGAACCGGCCGTCCGGCGAATAGAGGGCCGCGTTGCGGGCCACCCGCGAGGGCGAAACGCAGTCGAAGGTGTCCGCGCCGGCGGCGATCGCCGCGAACAGGTCGTCGGGTTCGCTGATGCCCAGCAGGTGGCGGGGCTTGGAGTCCGGCAGTTCCTCGGTGCACCAACCGACGATCGTGGCCAGGTTCTGCTTCTCCAGTGCCCCGCCGATGCCGTAGCCGTCGAAGCCCACTCCGGCGTCGTCGACGATGCTCTCCAGCCCCCGGCAGGCCTGGCGGCGCAGGTCCTCGTAGTGCGCGCCCTGGATCACCCCGAACAGCGCCTGCCGCGGCTTCGGTCCCTCGACTTCAGTCAGCCGACGGTGCTCGGTCAGGCAGCGCTGCGCCCACGCGTGCGTGCGCGCCAACGACTCTTCCTGGTAGGAGCGGGTGTTGACCAGGGTGGTCAGTTCGTCGAACGCGAAGATGATGTCGGCTCCGAGCTGGTGCTGGATACCGATGGACACCTCGGGGGTGAACCGGTGCCGCGACCCGTCCAGGTGGGAGATGAACGTCACGCCGTCGTCGTCGACGTGCGCCAGGCGCTGCTTGCCCTTGGCGATCTCGGCGTCGGACTGGACCCGCCCGGGGTCCTCCATGAGCACCTTGCGGAACCCGGCCCCCAACGACATGATCTGGAACCCGCCACTGTCGGTGAACGTCGGCCCGGGCCAGTTCATGAACGCCCCGAGTCCACCGGCTTCGGCAACGATGTCGGCACCCGGCTGCAGGTAGAGGTGATAGGCGTTGGCCAGCACGGCCTGAGCGCCCAGTTCGGCCATGGTCTCCGGGAGGACCGCCTTGACCGTCGCCTTGGTGCCGACGGCGATGAACGCCGGGGTGCGGATGTCGCCATGCGGGGTGTGGATGACGCCGCTGCGTCCACGGCCGTTGGGCAGTTCGGCCTCGACGGAGAAGTACGGGCGCTGGCTCACGCCAGCCATCTAACCAAGAACACATGATTAGCCGGGGCTTCGAACGGGCATTACCAGTGAGTCGAGCGACTTTCGCCAGTGGAAGGAAACCCCCGTGGTACGTGGTTTGTTGGTTGGCGTCGGGAGCGCCGCGATCGTGGTCGCCGGTTTGTCCGGCTGTTCCAGCAAGAAGACCGAGAGCGAGTCGACCGTGGCGGCAACCCCGTCCGTCACCGCGACGGCGTCCATGACGTCCGGTGCCATGAGCGCGGCGGCGGGTTCGGGTACCGCCAAGGTCAGCATCGATGGTCAGCCGCAGGACGTCCAGGGCCAGGTGGTGTGCTCGAACGCCGCCGGCAACTTCAGCATCGCCGTCGGTAATCCTGGGACCGGCATCGGGATCGTCATGGCCGAGGACGCGTCCAAGGTGACCTCGGTGGGACTGGGCAACGTCAGCGGCGTCGCACTGGGCTACACCGAGGGCGCGCCCGGAGGGAACGCCTCGGCGACCAAGGACGGCAAGACCTACACGATCACCGGGACTGCCACCGGGGTCGACATGGCCAACCCGATGCAACCGATGACCAAGCCGTTCGAGATCAGCGTCACCTGCCCCTAGGCAGGCTCAGTTTTCTTCGCGGCAGCGGCGGTCCCCCGGCGGGGGGCCGCCGCTTTTTTCACTGTGGCCTTCTGAGCGGTGGCCTTCTGAGCGGTGGCCTTCTGAGCGGTGGCCTTCTGAACGGGCGCCTTCTTCGCAGGAGCCTTCTTCGCAGGCGCCTTCTGCGCGAGGGCCTTCTTCGCAGGAGCCTTCTTCGCAGGGACGACGGCCTTCGGATCGGCGGTGCCCATCGCATGCTCGAGATCGGTCAGGGAGTCCTCAAGGTGACCGAGCAGTCGCTGCAGACTCGGAACGCTGCGCCGGCACCCGACCAGGCCGAAGTCGAGGTTCTCGGCATTGTTGGTCAGCGTGATATTGAGCGCCTGCCCGTCAAGTGCAATCGACAGCGGGTAGTTGCCGTTCAAGCGGGAACCGTTCCAGTACATCGGCTCCCGAGACCCGGGAACGTTGGAGATCACCAGATTGAAGGGCGGCGCCGCGGAACCCAGAGCCGGCGCAACCATGCCCAGCAGCAGCGGCGAGACGTTGAACGCCGACAGCGCCAACTGCTGCAGCTTGGGCAACTCGGCGAACAATCCCTTGTTGCGGCGCATGGACTCGCTGACCGCCGCCAACCTCTTGGCGGGATCGGGAAGATTGGTCGCGAGGTCGGCCAGCAGAGCGCCCACCTGATTGCCGCCGCTGGAGTCGTCGTCGCGCAGGCTCACCGGCACCATGGCGATCAGTGGCCGTTCCGGCAGTGCGTCCTGCTCAAGCAGGTAGGCGCGCAGCGCACCGCCGCACATGGCCAGCACGACGTCGTTGACCGTCACGCCGGCAGCCTGTTTGACCGCCATCACCCGGGCCATCGGCCACGATTGCGCCGCAACCCGTCGGGCGCCGCCGATCGGCACGTTGAACATGGTTCGCGGCGCGCCGAACGGCAGCGTCAGCTGCTGCTCCAGGAGTCCATGGCGCGCCAGGTGGTAGGTCGACGGGCCGAATTCGGCCACCGAACCCGCAGCCTTCGCCAGGCCCCCTAGGAGGGAGGCGCCCTGCGCTGCAGCCTGTGCCATCCGACTCGAGGGCCGCCTATTGGTTCCCCAGGGCACCCGCACCTCGCGGTCGTCCGGATCGGTGGCCAACGAGCGGCGCATCAAGCGCATCGCACTGACACCGTCGAGCAACGCGTGGTGGATCTTGGTGTACACCGCGAAGCGGCCGTCGTTGAGGCCCTCGATCAGATGGGACTCCCACAGCGGACGGTGCCGGTCCAGCAGCGTCCCGTGCATGCGAGAGGTGAGTTCCAGAAGTTCCCGCACGCGGCCAGGTGATGGCAGGGCAGAGCGGCGGAGGTGGTATTCGAGGTCGATGTCATGGTCGAAGGCCCAGGCGAGGTTGGCGATTCCGCCGAACAGTTCCGAAGGGTGCTTTCGAAACGTCAACGCGACGTCGTCGCGGCGGACCAGGTCCTGATACATCTCACGGACGTAGTCGGGCCCGGCGTCTGCTGGGGGCTCGAACAACTGAAGGCCACCGACATGCATCGGGTGCTCGCGCGATTCCGCCATCAGGAACATCGAATCAACCGGTGATATCAGTTCCATGACCTCAATTGAAGCGGTTCGCCGCCACGGTTGCGAGGCTTTGTAGCAATAATCACGGACATGGCGCATCGAACCGCACTGCTGGCGGCGGCCGCGCTTCTGCTATCCGGGTGCGCTCACCGATCCCCCGAGGTTCGGGTCCCCACCACGGCCGCAAGTCCCATTTCCAGCACCGCCCCAAGCAGTTCACCCCCGGCCCCGATGAGCGCCGCCATCCGCGACTGGGAAACCGCCGCCGGCGACCACTTCAAGGAGTCCGCGCGCGCGCTTCAGCAGGTTTCGGAAGCCTCCGAGGCCGGCGACGAAGCGGGCGTACGCGCCGGATGCGAAACACTTCACGACACCAATACCATTGGGCTGCAACAACATTTGCCCACACCGGATCCCGACCTGACCGCGCAGTTGCAGAAGATGATCGACGATATGAACACCGCAACGCATGCCTGCCTGCGATTCATACTCGGAAGGCAATCCCAGGATGCGTCGAACTATCAGGATTACCTGTCCCGGGCGGTTGACCACCTGCAGCGCGCGAAGGCGATCCTGGACGCCGACCTGCGGCCCGGGTGACTCTAGTGGTGGGGCCCTGCTCCCCCGCCAGGAACAGCGTTCCAACCGGGCTGGGCAACCTCGGCCTCGGTCAGCGGCTCACTGAGGTTCGGAACGACCGTCGGCGCACAGTCCATCGAGAAACTGCCGTTGGTGTCGACGACGTTGTCGCAGTCGGCCAACACCCGAGGCGCGGTCGACTGCGAACCGACAGCGCCGACGACAGGCGTCAGCAGGGCCGCCGCTCCGAGTGCGCCGGCCACCAGTCGCCGGCCCGAAATCGAGATGTTCGCCATTGCGGTCTTCCCATCATCACGTGCCCTCGAGAACCGAAGGATCACCTGATTTCAGGATAGCCAGATCCTCGCGACCGCAGCAGCGACAGAAGTTCCTCGGCCGTCAACGGGGCGCTTAGGTAGTAGCCCTGCAGGACGTCGCATCCGAAATCCCGCATCCGCTGTGCCATTTGGGCATTCTCGATACCTTCGGCCACCGTGACGAGGCCGAGCCGGTGGGCCAGGTCGATAGCGGCACCCACCACTGTGGCCGCACGCTGATCGGTCATCGCCGGCGCCATGAAGTCATGGTCGAGTTTCACCTCATCGATGGGCAGCTCCGACAGATAGGACAACGCCGAGTAGCCGCTGCCGAAGTCGTCGACGGAAATCCGGATTCCGCGCTCCCTCAGGTCTGCGAGCACAGCCTTCGTACTGGCCATGTCGGACAGGAACAGGTCTTCGGTGATCTCGACGGACAGCGCCGAGCCGTCCAGTCCGCGCTCGGCCAACGCACCGCTGATGTTTCGCGGCAAATCGAGATCGCCCAACAACGGCGCGAAGAGATTGACCGCCACCGGTGTGCCAAGGCCCGCGGCATGCCATCGCGCCGCGTCGTTCAGTGCGGTGTCGATCACCAAATCGGTCACCATTCCCATCAACCCGTGTTCGCGCACCAGCGGAAGGAATTCCTCGGGACCGAGCAGACCCCTCTCAGGATGCGGCCAGCGCAACAGTGCTTCCACGCCGACGACACCGCCCGAGGCCGCACCGAACTTCGGCTGGTAGACCAGGGTCAGCTCAGACTGGTCGATGGCCTGGCGGAGTTCGCCGAGAAACTGCACGATTGCCGCGCCCTGCCCGGACGGCCTGGCCCTCGATCCCGGGAGGACATCTCTACCGCGGGAGTCCTCGGCGACCATCTCGGCGGTGAACGTGTACACGCCACGTCCGCGTGAGCGTTTGGCCGAATACATCGCGACGTCAGCCCTTTTAAGCAGTTCGTCTGCCGAGA
>CAIOYU010000522.1 GCA_903862565.1 uncultured Actinomycetes bacterium
ACTGCTCCAAGCCCCTGCACGAGATCTCCTACGTCTTCGTCGGCGACGGCCGCAACAACATGGGCAACTCGCTGCTGCTGGTCGGCGCCAAGCTCGGCATGGACGTCCGCATCCTCGCCCCCGAGGAACTGCAGCCCGAGAAGGAACTGGTCGAGATGTGCGAGGGCTTCGCCAAGGAGTCCGGCGCTCGCATCATGATCACCGACGACGTGAAGAAGGCCGTCAAGGGTGTCGACTTCATCCACACCGACGTCTGGGTGTCGATGGGCGAGCCCATCGACTCCTGGGGCGAGCGCATCAAGCTGCTGATGCCGTATCAGGTCAATGCCAAACTGGTTGCGGCGGCTCAGAATCCGCGGGTCCGGTTCATGCACTGCCTGCCTGCCTTCCACAACTCCGAGACCAAGGTCGGCGCCCAAATCGCGGCCCAATACCCGGAGTTGACGAACGGCATCGAGGTCACCGACGACGTGTTCGAGAGCCCGATCAACATCTGCTTCGAGCAGGCCGAGAACCGCATGCACACCATCAAGGCCGTCCTCGTGTCCTCGCTCGCATGAGGATCGTGATCGCCCTGGGCGGCAACGCCCTACTGCAGCGGGGCCAGCCGATGACCGCAGAGAACCAGCGGACCAACATCCGGCTGGCGGCCGAGCGAATCGCCGCGATCGCACCGGGAAACCAGGTCGTGATCGCTCACGGCAACGGTCCCCAGGTGGGGCTGCTGGCTCTGCAGGACCTCGCCTACGAGGCCGTGGACCCGTATCCGCTCGACGTTCTCGGCGCCGAAACCGAGGCGATGATCGGCTACGTCATCGAACAGGAACTCGGCAACCTGCTGCCCTTCGAGCAGCCGTTCGCAACCTTGCTCACCATGATCGAGGTCGATCCCGGCGACCCGGCGTTCGGTAATCCCACCAAACCCATCGGACCGGTCTATGACAAGTCGACCGCCGAACGCCTCGCCGCTGAGCACGGCTGGGTGATCGCACCCGACGGCGACAAGTACCGGCGGGTGGTCGCGAGTCCGAAGCCCAAGCGGATCTTCGAGATCAACCCGATCCGGATGCTCGTCGAGCAAGGCGTCATCGTGATCTGTGCCGGCGGCGGGGGAATTCCTACTATGTACGGCGAGGACGGCAAGCTGCACGGTGTCGAAGCCGTCATCGACAAGGATCTTGCTGCCGCGTTGCTGGCGAAGGAACTCGATGCCGATCTGCTGGTGATTGCCACCGACGTTGACGGTGTCTACACCGGTTGGGGAACACCGGAGCAGACCAAACTCGGCACAGTCACTGTTGCCGACGTCGTTGCGATGAAGCTGCCCGCGGGGTCGATGGGCCCTAAGGTGGCCGCCGCGTGCGCGTTCGCCACCCAGACCGGTAATGAGGCCGTCATCGGTTCGCTGGCCGATATCGACAAGATCGTGGAGGGAGCGGCGGGAACACGGGTCCGGTCGGCATGACCTCTGGCCTTGGCGCGGAAAGTCACGAACGCCAAGGCGCGCATACCCTTCCGTTGGACCAACTGCTGGCCGTGCTCGGCAGTAGACGTCGACCTCGGGCTGGACGAGGGGGTTGCCGAGGCGAGATTGGCCGAGGTCGGTCCCAACCGCCTGCCCGCGTCGGGTACCAGGACCTGGGTGCGCCCGGTTTGGGAGCAACTCAACAACCCGTTGATCCTTGTCCTGATCGCGGCCAGCATCGTCACATTCGGCCTGCGTGAGTATCTCGATGCTGGTCAACGGTTACACCGGAGCCGACGGCTGGGAGGTGACCGGGTTGGACTGGACCACCGGGGAAGCGGTGCAGCGCACCATATTCGGTCAGGACAACCTCGGTAACGGGGCCTACGCACTGATCCAGTTCATGCCGAACGGCGACCTACTGTTCAACAGCATCGGCGGGCCTTTTCGGGCCCGGCTTCGCGAGTGAGATCGCCCGGCGCGGTGACGTCACGCGATCAAGGTGATCGCGCCGCAGACCTCGGCTCGAAACGTCGGCGACGGCACCGCTGAGGGTGGTGCCGGTGGTCGGTGCCGCGGGTTGAGTTTCGAATCCGCCACTTTCCCGATACAAACGTCCGTGGATTCGCACGGATCGGTCTAGATCGGGACGTCCCTTCGAGAGGGAATGGCCTGGTAGGGCCATATTCCCAAGGACTCAGATAGACGCTCAGATACCGTCGAATATGTCAGAAGGTTAGGGGTTCGAATCCCTTCGGGCGTAGTAGGCGACGGCACAGGCCCAGGTGACTACGAACATCCCCACGATGACGAAGGCGAAGTTGTTCAGATCACCCCGTGCCTCAGGTCGCGCAGCGCCCGGAACTCTAGTGCGGACTCTATCGTCCACACCCGCGCGAAGAAGGGGTTGTCGAACCTCCGGGTAGACATGTCGCCGGTGAAATTACCCGGGCGATCGGGAGATCCTTGCCGCCCGGTCGATCCGGTAGGAGGCGTTCGTCGCTGGCTGACGTGTCCTGCTGAACTTCAACGGATCTCGGCGTCTAAACCCCTACCGCAACCCGTGTTATCCAGGACTACGTGACCCGTTTGCGCCGCGGGTTCGCAGCCACTTCTCAACTCCCACCACGACCGAGATACCCGCCGCGATGCCGAAGATCCGCAGCCAAGCGGCGGCGCCGATTGGCGCGGTCTGGAAAACGGTATTCATCGAAGGCAGGTAGGTGATTGCGATCTGGGCGAGCGCCTGTATTGTCACGCCCAGAATCAGCCAGCGGTTGCTGAAAAACCCGATGTGCCAGACGGAATGGGTCAGCGAACGGCAACTGAACAGGTAGAACGCCTCGATGACGACGAACAGGTTGAGCGCCGCAGTTCGCGCCTCAGGCAGAGTCGCGCCGTTGTCAACTTCCCACTCGAATAGATACCAGGATGCGAGCACCATCAGAACCGAGACGAGCAGGACACGATAGACCAGCGTGCGAGTTAACAGGGCTTGCCCAGGCTCTCGAGGCGGGCGGGTCATGATGCCGGCCTCTTTGGGTTCGAAGGCCAGCATCAGGCCAAGTGCGACAGCCGTGGTCATGTTGATCCACAAAATCTGAGTGGGCAGGATCGGCAGCGCGGTACCCAGTGCGATCGCAACCAGAATCACCAAGCCCTCGCCGACGTTTGTGGGCAGTGTCCAGGTGATGAACTTGGTGAGGTTGTCGAAGACTCCGCGACCCTCTTCGACGGCGGCTTCGACCGTGGCGAAATCGTCATCGGTCAGAACCATGTCCGCGGCGTCCTTCGCCACCTCCGTGCCGGACTGCCCCATCGCAACGCCGATGCTGGCCTGGCGTAAGGCCGGAGCGTCGTTAACGCCGTCGCCGGTCATCGCCACCACGTGGCCCCGATCCTGCAATGCCTCGACCAGTCGCAGTTTCTGTTCAGGTGAGACCCGAGCGAAGACACATGCGCGATCAGCGGCGTCCGGAAGCTCCTCGGCGTCTAGCGCGGACAGCTCAATTCCGGTGAGGACCGCGCCCGGCGTCGAGGCCGAGTCGAGGAGACCGATACTCACAGCGATGGCTCCGGCCGTGGCGGCGTGGTCACCGGTGATCATTTTCACGCTGATTCCTGCCGAATGACACGCTGCCACAGCGGTTCTGGCTGCGTCGCGGGGCGGGTCGAGCATGGCCTGCAAACCCGTCAGAGTTATGCAGCCCGGCACCGCCGCCTCGTCGAAGTCCGCCGCATTCATGTCGGGGCACACGCCCATCGCGAGGACCCGCAACCCCTCACCGGCGAGCCGGTCGACTTCCGCCAGTATGACTGCGCGCTGCAGAGGGCGCCTCGCGCCGTCGGCACCCATCTGGGTGTCGCACAGGTCGAGCATCCGCTCCACAGAACCCTTCACCAGCAGTGCATGGCCCGCGGCGTGCTGGGAGTGCAGGGTAGCCATGTATTGACGCTCGGAACTGAACGCGATTGTCGCGACGCGTGGATAGTCCTCGCGCACCCGTTCGGCGGTGAGACCAGCCTTGGCGGCCACGACGAGCATCGCGG
>CAIOYU010000523.1 GCA_903862565.1 uncultured Actinomycetes bacterium
CGGCAGGGTGCGGCCGCGTTGACCTTCATGCTCGCCGCGCCGGCGATCAATCCGGTGGTCCTGGTCTCGACGGCGGTGGCCTTTCCCGGCGAGCCGGCCATGGTCGGCGCGCGGTTCACCGCGTCACTGCTCACCGCGGTCGCCATGGGCGCTATCTGGTCACGATGGGGCCGCGCCGACTGGATCACCCGGCGGCTGCCGCGATCACCCCACAGCGGCGGGTCGAAGTGGACGGTATTCACCGAGGCGGCACGCCACGACTTTCTGCAGGCCGCGTCATACCTGGTCCTCGGCGCCGCCACCGCTGCCGCACTGAACGTGCTGATGCCGCCGGCGGTGTACGAACACCTGGCCGGCCAACTGCTGCTCGGCATCCTCACCATGGCGGTCCTGGCCTTCGTGCTGGCGCTGTGCTCGGAGGCCGACGCGTTCGTGGCAGCGAGCCTGACCATGTTGCCGCTGCTGCCGCGGCTGGTCTTTCTGGTCGTGGGACCGGCGGTGGACGCGAAGCTGTTTGCGATGCAGGCGGGGGTGTTCGGCCGCCCGTTCGCGACCCGGTTCGCCCCGGCCACCTTCGTGGTCGCCACGGCGGTCGCCACCGTGGTCGGACTGTTCTTCCTGGGGGGTGCGCGGTGAACCGGAACACCGAGAACGTAGTCCTGCTCCTTCTGGGAATGTGCACCGCCGCGATCGTCGTCACCGGCACCTTCACCCGCTACGTCAAACCCACCCTCATGCCGTGGTTGGCGACGACGGCGGTGTTGCTCGTCGTCCTGGCACTGTCGGCTGCCGTTCGGGATGTCCGGGCCCGCGGCCGCCGCGGAGACGATGCGAATCACCCCGACGGCGATATCGAACACGAGCACCGGTCTTCGGTGGTGTGGTTGCTGGTGCTACCCGTCGCACTGCTGGGGTTCGTCGTCCCGCCGGCGCTGGGCGCGCGGGCGACCGAGCCCGCGGTCACCGACTTACCACGGTTGGCACTGCTGCGCCCCTTTCCACCGCTACCCGCCGGTCGTGCCCCGGAACTTCTGCTTCCGGAGGTGGTGGTCCGTGCGAATCGGGACTCGGCACACACCCTGGAGGGTCGGTTGATCACCGTCACCGGCTTCACCATCAAGGAGGGCGGCGGGGTCGATTTGGGGCGGGTCGTCATCATCTGCTGCGCAGCCGATGGACAGCTCGCCCGGCTCCATCTGGGCGGCCCGGCCGCGGCGATAGCGGCAACCTACCCCGAGGAGACCTGGCTGCGGGTAGAGGGCACCGTGGTCCCCAAACCCTCCGATATGGCCGGGTTGTCGACCCCGACTCTGACGGTCTCGGCGGTGACACCCATCGAGACGCCTCGGGATCCCTACGCGTACTAACTAACCGCGAGCGCACTGCCGGCTGGCGCTACTGCTGAGCATGCGAGTCCGGCAACGCGCCAGTGTTACTTCCTTGCCGAGCATTCCGGGCAGACCCCGAAGATCTCGATCGTGTGGCTGATGTCGGAGAATCCGTTTTCGCGCGCTACTTCGGCGGCCCATGCCTCGACTCTGGTGCCCTGGACTTCGACGGTCGCGCCGCATTGCCGACACACCAGATGGTGATGATGCTCTTGCGAGCACCGTCGATAGACGGACTCTCCGTTCTCCGTTCGGAGCGTGTCGACCAGGCCGGAGGCGGCCATGGATTGCAACCTGCGGTACACCGTGGTCAGCCCGATGCCTTCGCCTCTACGGCGCAGTTCGTCGTGAAGTTCCTGGGCTGAACGGAACTCCTCGAGATTCTCCAGCAGGTCCCAGACCGCCGCACCTTGCCGTGTCGCCCTGGTGCCGGGAATGCTCGGCGGGTTGCAGTCGGCCTCGGCGCCCATTACCGGGCCTCTGCGGCGTGCGTGATCGCGGCCGCGACGATATCCGCAAGATGTTTGTCGACCAGGCGATAACGCACTTCGCGCCCCACGCGATCGCCGGCGACCACGCCGGCCGCCTTCAACACCCGCAGGTGCTGACTGACCAGGGGCTGAGGAAGACCAAGGCTGCCGACCAGTTCGTGAACACACCGCGAAGACTCGCCCAACAGCACGACGACCGCGATCCGCACCGGTGCCGAGAGCGCACGCAGCAGGGCACCAGAGGCCCTGAGCACGTGAGCAGTCGGCATGTCGGGCGATATCGGATGCCACCGACGATCGGGGACCAACGCCGACTGCTCGGTGTCGGAAGTGACGGCCGTCAAGCGTCCTCCCGGGGTCGTCATAGAGAAACGGACACCGCAGCCAAAACGAAAACGGTTCCCAACTCGGGCAGAACTGTTTCATGCGTAGTCGCGCATGTCAATGCGCACGGACCGCGCCGCCATGGCCCCGCGAAACCAGCATTTCCCTATCGGGCCGCCGCGTCGGCAAACTGGCAACGATTACCATTATCAACAACGTTGGAGGCTGGAAACCACCTCAGCGCACTCGACTTGGAAGGGAGGACCGCCGATGGAGTCCGTCGCTGAAGTCGGCCGTGGGTTCCACCGGATGATTGGCTTGCCCGCGCGCGTCGCGCGTTCGGTCTCAGAGATGCGCACCGGAAGTGTCCTGCTCAGCGTTCCGCTTGTGGACGACGTCATACAAGTGGGTACCGGTGACGCACCTGCGACCGGAACCATTGAGGTCGCCAAGACCCCGTCGACGATGGTGGTCCGCCGCACCGACGGCAGGCGGTTGCAAGCCAAGATCCTCCACCGCCATGCGGGCGGCTCCGCGTCGGGGACGCACGTATTCCTCGAACCGGTGAGGTCCCTGCGACTGCAGTGCATGGCGCAGGCCGATGCCTCTGAGCTGTGGCTCGTATTGCCTGGCGTGCAGATCGGCCGGCGGCCCGATCTATTTCAACTCCTCGAGACGATCACAGCGTTCGGCTTGGCGAAGCAACGCAGACAGCATTGCCTTCGCGAGGGCACCACTTATTCAAGTCAACCGATCAAACGCGACATGATTGCTGGCCACCGCTTTGATCGAGGGAGCGTGGGCGCCGGGGATGCGATCCCGGAATCGGCTGACACAATGGCCCGGTGGCCGCAGTGAGGACCATCCGGTTACCGGAGTCGGCGTCAATGCCCGTTCTCGTCGCTGCGGTGGTGGTGTTTGCGCTACTGGGCAGCACTGTGCGGGCTGCGGTCTATGACAGTGCGGCGCTGGCGACAGCGGGCACGGTGTTCTGCGGCATCTTCGTTCAAGCCTTGCCATTCCTGGCGCTCGGAGTGACGTTGAGCGCGTTGATCGCGGTGTTCGTGACCCCCGACCGGCTGTCCCGGTGGCTGCCGCAGCGTCCTGCCGCGGCGGTGCTCGCCGCAGCCGCCGGCGGTGCGGCGCTCCCGGGCTGCGAATGCGGCTCGGTACCGATAGCCCGCCGACTGTTCGGGCAGGGCGCCATCGGAGCTGCGGCGCTGACCTTCATGCTGGCCGCCCCCGCGATCAACCCGGTGGTGGTGGTTTCCACCGTGGTCGCCTTCCCCGGTCAGCCGAAAATGGTGTTCGCCCGCGTGGGCGCATCCGTGATCACCGCGATCGTGATGGGCCTGGTCTGGTCCCGCTGGGGAAACACCGAGTGGATCACCCGCCGTCTTCCCCGTTCCCTCGACGGTCATGGCTCGCGCTGGCAGACCTTCATCGAGGCCGCTCGTCACGATTTCATTCAGGCCGCGTCCTATCTGGTGATCGGGGCGGTGGCGGCGGCCGCGCTGCATGTAGTCGTTCCGGACTGGTTGATGACGCACCTGGCCGGGCAACTTCTTCTCGGGGTGTTGGTGATGGGGTTGCTCGCTGTGGTGCTCTCGTTGTGCTCGGAGGCCGACGCCTTCGTGGCCGCGAGTCTGACGATGGTGCCCCTAGTCCCGCGCCTGGTGTTCCTCGTTGTGGGCCCGGCCGTTGATGTCAAGCTGTTCGCGATGCAGTCGGGAATGTTCGGCCGCGCCTTCGCAATCCGTTTCGCCCCAGCAACTTTCGTGGTGGCCACCGCGGCGGCGACGATCGTCGGCGTGCTGGTGCTGGGGAGCGGGGCATGAGCCGGGAGGCCGAGAACGCGCTGCTGCTCCTGGTCGGGGTCGCGACGGCGATGATCACCATCGGCGGGGCCTACACCCGCTACGTCAAAGCATCGCTGCTTCCGTGGCTGACGGTGACGGCGGTGATCCTGATCGGCCTGGCGCTGGTGTCGATCGCCGCCGACATCCGGCGCGGATCCGCACCCGACGACGATCACAGCGGCCACTCCCATCGCGGATCGATCGCCTGGTTGCTGCTGATTCCGGTCGTTGTGCTCATCTTCATCACCCCGCCGGCGCTGCGGCCGGGGGCCGCCGCCCCGAAAGTCACCGCGGTATCGACCGAAGTGCTGCGAAGGCCGTTCCCCCCGCTTCCCGATGGGCGCGCACCCGAGGTGTCGCTACCCGAGGTCATGATTCGGGCGGCCCAGGACACCGCCGGGACACTGGATGACCGGCTCATCACCGTCATCGGCTTCACCCTCCCGCAGACCGACGGCGTCGACTTGGGCAGAGTCGTGATCATCTGCTGCGCCGCAGACGCGCAACTGGCCCGCATCCACCTGAGCGGCCCAGCAGCTGCCGAACTCAGGAACTACCCCGAAGAAACCTGGCTGAAAGTCGAGGGCACCGTTCTCCCCGGCAAGGCCGACGGGGATTCGACGTCGAAACCGACCTTGGAGGTCAAGTCCGCCAACCGGATTGAGGCCCCAGCCAACACTTATGCCTGAGCCGGCTGGGGGCGTGATTCGAAACTCACCTCAGAGCCCGGCGTCACGTTGAGCCAGAGTCGAGATCGCCGACCAATCCAGATCCCCGCCACCGGCGGCCAGCAGCGCCAAGAACCGGTCACGCAGGAAGCTGGCGATAGGTAACGGCACCTGAAGTTCTTTGGCTTCGGGAACATGGCTTGGGTGGCTGCATCCGTCACAAGGGTTTGCCGATGACGGGAACGTCCCGGGCGAGCAGGTCGTCCCAGGTGTCCCGGCGCACCACGAGCCGAGGGTTCCCGTCGGAGACAAGGACCACGGGAATGCGTCGTGCTCC
>CAIOYU010000524.1 GCA_903862565.1 uncultured Actinomycetes bacterium
GGACGGCGGTGGTCATGGCCGGGGCCATAGTGCTCCTGCGTCGCCGGGGCGATCTGCGGACACTCAGCCGGCGCGACTGGGCCCTGCTGGTCTGCACGTCGGCGATGATTCTGACGAACTGGCTGTTGCGGCCACCCGTTGGACGGGCCTGGCCTTGATCTGGCTCGCGCTGGCTGTCTTCAGCACCGACGCGTTGGTCCGCGCGCGCAACGACCAGTTGTCATGAAACCTCGTCGCCGGCGTAGGAATCGAGCAGATCCGCTAATTCCCCCAGCGTCGAACAGGACACGTAGTCGTCAAACGACAGACCCTTGCAGAGGTTGTTCTGAATGGCCACGAACAGCATGGCATTCGACAAGCTGTCCCAGGTCGGAATATCCGCGGGCTTGGTGTCCCGAGAGAGAGCCACACTGCCCAATCGCAATTCACGCGCTATCAGGCTGAACAAGGCCGGCTCGGCTGACTTCATGGCTACACCGACCCTAGGATTGTCATGTCAACGGACTCAGGCAAAGCAATTGTCGTTCCTTCCGGGGATGCCGAAAGCTCGAGATAACGGAGGAGACGTCTGAGAATCTTGCCCGATATCGTTTTGGGCAGGGCTTCGACGAAGACGATCGATCCGGGCGAAGCCTGATCGGAAACGGTCTCCTTGAGCAGCGACGTCACCTGCGAAAGAAGCTGAAACCTATACGATTCGTCGGCGAGCCGTGAGGTATCGCGCAACACCGCGAATATTCGCATATCGGTCAGCTCCATGGCGTTCTGATACTCGACGGCAGCGCATTCGATGACGTCGGGTATCGACAACACATGAGACTCGATCTCACCACTGGCCAGCCGGACACCGCGCACGTTGACGATGTCGTCCGACCGACCGGAACAGAACAGCGTGCCGTCCTCGATGCACCCGTAGTCATGAAGGCAGTAGGCGCCCGCGTGGAAGTACTTCCGCAGTTGAGTGTCGCGGTCGTGAGACAGGATGTCGACCATGAATCCGGGGACCGGATCGGTGAGTTCGAGCACGCCGTCGTCGTCGGTGATGGTGGTGAACCAGGGCAAGGGCCCGATCTCACCCTCGCTGATGCCCGGCGATTGATTGAATCTCTTCGCGCACAGAATCCCGCCGGTCTCTGTCTGGAAGTAGGTGTTGACCACGGGCAGCCGACCGCCTGAGAAGAAGTCCGAGTACCACTCTTCGGTGGCCGGCGCCAGCATCTCCCCCATCGTCCCGATCGATTGCAGCGGAGGTGCCAGGTCCGGCGGTGACGACGTCGCACTGATTGATCTCAGGATCCGCACGGTGGTGACCGGGAGGTAGAGAATCGACGGCTGCGCGGTCGCGATGATGTCGGTCAGCGGCCTGAGCATGGATAGCCTGGCGGGTTCCTCGACGAGAACCGACGTCGCACCGTGCAGCAACGGGGCATAGATGCTGTAGGTGTGGCCGTTGATCCACCCGGAGGAGGCGCCGCACAGCATCGTCGAGTCGGGGCCGAGGTTGAAGAAGTAGTTGCTCGTGTAGTGGGCGAAGAGCAGTAATCCCGTCGGTCCGTGGACGATCCCCTTGGGGAAGCCGGTTGACCCGGAGGTGAAGAGGGTGAAGAGGTTATCGGAGGCGTCGTAGGAACAGGACTGCTGCTGACGTTCGTGGAGAACGTCTTTCGCGCACAGGTCGCCATCGAACCACACATCGCTGCCGGCGATCTTCACGGTGGCCACCTGGAACTCCCGACCCGTCCCGCCGTGAGCGAACTCGTACCCCGATGGGACGACGACGATGTCCGGGTCGAAGAGGTCGAGCCTGGCGGCGATCGACTCCTGCGGCAGCGTGGGGATCACCACGGTGTGATGACAGCCGAGGAACGCCGATGCCAGCATCAGAACAGCCGTCTCGATCGACGGACCGCCGATGATCGCGACTTTCCCCTGGGGCGGCAGGTTCAGCAATGCGGCGACTTGCCTGACAAGCGCGTCCACCTCGCCAAAGGTGTAGGTGGCGTAGTCGCCGGCGTTGTCGAACGTCTTCAGGCAGTGCTTATCAGTCGCATGCGGCAAGTGCCTGGTGATGAGATTGGCATAGACGTCGATCGAGTACTCCGGAAACCAACGGTAGAGGCCCGGGACTGAAGCGTGCGCTCGCTGCGCCGGAAAGCCTGCACAGGCCGAGACATCGAGGGACTCGAGAAGCAGCCTTCGCCATTTCTCCAGGTGCGCCTCAGTCGGCGAAAAGGACGCGCTCATGCATTGACTCCTGATGCTGGAGGGCCTCTCGGCTGGAGATGTGAGTGTCGTCGCCCGTGTGCTTGGGGTTCAGGTATCCGTCATCGAAATAGAACGACGGAAGCCGCAGGTAGCGTACGGACTGCGAATCACAAGTCTCCGTTGCCATCTCGTCGATGCGGCGCCAAAAGGACCGCCGCAATTCCGGGGCCCCCAGCGAGGGATGCTCGAATTCGTCGTAGTACGACTGCATTTCAGCGACACTGACCGGGGAACGATACGGTTTGACGTTCGATGTCGGAATAGGTTGGAGCATGAAAAATGTGTTGTCAGGGAACCTGGATGTCAGCTTGTCGAAGAAAGAATTGAGCAGCGGCCTGAGGAAAGACACATAATCGTCGACGGAGCCGAATTTCTCCCTGGTTATGAACTGATACACGACGTGCCGCGCGTCGATCTCACCGAACGAAAATATGACCGATCTTTTGCCGGCGCTACCGTGGAGCTCGTTGGATCTGGAGACTGCGCCGAGGACGGACTCGAAATAGCGCGGGTTGGTGAGCACGCCCATCATGGTGACCGGTCCGAGCCAGTAGTTGAAGGTCGAGTAGTCACATCCCGCCGGTTCGTCGACGGGTAAGCGGCATCCGAATTCGGCGTGGGAGTCGCCGATGAAGACCGCGCACTTAGGGCGATCGGGGTTGAAGGTGTCGAACCGGAATGGGGCTTCGATGCTGCTGCTCGTGGCGCTGTTGACGTAGCTCAGATGATCCAGCTCTTCCCAGCGACGGAAGTGGTTCGAGCCGAACAGGCGGATTTTCGCGAAGTTGGCGGACAACTCGTCGCCTGCTGCAATCTCACTCAACGCGCGATCCAAGGCCGTCGCACGTCTTTTCAGCGCGTCATCAACAGCGTCGCCCGCGTCCATTCACCCCGTCCTGGTTGTGCTTCGACAAGCTCCGACTTTATATTCGCGGCAGCACTGTGGGAGCGACTTTCATTGCGGGAGTGGACCGGACCGGCCGCGCCCGGCTACGCGCTCAGTGAGGATTTCACCTTCAGACCAAACTCCATGTCGAATTGAAGTTGTACAGCGGGATTTTCGCGTTGTACGACAGCAGCTGGCCGACGAGCCCCTCGATTACCCCCGCGTGGAAGGTGAGATTGCCCAGAGCACCGACACTCATGCTGAAGTCCGATCCGGGAGTACTCGCGGTCATGAACGGGTGGGTGCCCGCCGTCTTTCCGCCGACGCTGGACTGTTTTGTGGACTTGCAGTCCGTCGCTGGGCTGTCGCAGATCGCGACTTCGTACTGGTCTCTTCCGTTTCCGTTGGTGCCCAGATAGCGCGAGATCGTCGTCCCGGGCTTGACCCCCGGACCGGTCAGCACCTGTCCGATCTTGGGCTGAGCGCCGAGCACCGCAGCCTGGGTCACTGTCAGCACATTGCCTACCGACGCGATGGCGGTCCTGCCGTCGAAGGAGCCGTCATTGATCACTCCGTAGAAATTGGCCTGGTTGTTCACCCCAGCGGCGGTGCACCACCCTCCGGTGTCAGCACACGCTGTGGCAGAGATCGGATTTTCGTATCCCGTGCCAAGTTTGAACAGCGACCATCCGCCGATGACCGGGGTCGACTCCGGCACCAGGATGCCGTACGTCAAATTGAGGTAGGGAGTCGCGGTCGCCGTGATCGAAATCCCGGAGATGTTGTAGAGGTCCTCGGCGCTGAAGTCGAGATAGTTGTTGGCCCCGATCTGCATGCGGCCCGGCGCCCCGGCGGAGTTGTAGGTGAACACGGTGCCGGGAACCGTGTAGGCGTAGACCTTTACCGACGGTTTCTCGGCGCCGTTGAGGACGAGGCTTGAACTGAGTTTCAGGCCGGAATTGAGTGAGAAGCTGTCAACTCCCAGCGGGCCTGGCGAGTAGAAGTCGAAGAGGGGAACGTCTTTTTCGGGGCCGTAGATCTGTCCCTCGGGGCCCAGCTTCACGGTGACGCTGGGGCCCATCTTCACCGCCGCCAACGCCCCAATCGACCAGTTGCCCGGCTTGAACTTCGGAAAGAAGCTGTCGGGGACGTAGCTGTACCCGTAAATCGTTGGCGTGACATCGACTCCGACTCGTATGGACGGAGAGGCGGCGATCTGGAAATCGCCTTTGGCTTCCTGCGGGGGCCCGGATACCCGAAACACCGTGCACGTTCCGCCGAGGCAGAAGCCACCCGGCAGCGAAGTTGTCCCGAGATATTCGCGGATGGTGGTGTCGGGAGTCACTGACTTGCCGGTGACAAGCCCGTCATTCCAGTAGTGACTCTGCAGGGGATCGCTGTAGGCGGTCACCGGGGACTGGTAGATCTTGTCACCCGGAGCTTTGACGGAGCTCACGACGAGAACCGAACAGTCGCTCGCTGCCTGCCCGCACGACGCGATTCCTGCCTGTTCGGCCGGCAGGATTTCACCGACCATCTTCAGCGGATCGGGATAGGTGTAGAGGTCCTTGGAGAGCGCCTTGGCGACCGTGGGCAGCGAAATGGCGAACGGGTGATAGGTGCCGTTGACCGTGCTGCCCGACTGCAGATTGGGATCGGAAAATAGGCTCTCTTGTCATGAATGTGGATGGGGTCCTGTGTGATATGGGAGGGTGAGGGTGACGGGTCCGCA